>DATMQU010000642.1:0-4942 GCA_035566715.1 Vicinamibacteria bacterium | reverse complement strand
GACCGCCTCGTCGGCAAGCTCATGACCCCCGAGGAGGACGATAGCACACGGCCGTCCTCCAGCACTCTTGCCCCGAACGACCCCGCGGACCTCGCCGAAGTGATCCTGGCCACTCCGCTGATCCCCCCGGCTCTCCCCTGGGCTATAATTCCTCAGGGTTTTCTGGTAGGAGGTCGTGATGCGCGTCTTTTACGCTGCCGCCCTAGCGACGGTCGCGCTTCTCCTTGTTCCCTCGCCGTCTCCCGGGCAGAGCCTGACGGAGGCCGCGGCCAAGGAAAAGGCGAGGCGGAAGGCCGCCCAGAAGGGCAAGAGCTTCACGGACGACGACCTGCGGGGGGGCGGTGGAGGTACGGTCAGCACGGGGACGGACCCCGCATCCGGCGGGAGCTCCACTGCCAAGCCCGCCGAGGCCGGCAAGCCCGGCGCGAAGCAAAAGACGGAAGACGAGGTCAAGGCGGAGCAGAGCGCGGCCTGGAGTAAGAAGGTGGAGGCCGCCAACAAGAAGGTGGCCGTTCTCCAAGAGACGATCGACAAGATCCAGCTGGACCTCAACGACATGAGCGGCGGCGTCTACTCCAGCCGGCGGGCCACGCTGCTCAGTCTGCTCGACGACACGAAGAAGCAGTTGGCGGCGGCCCAACAGTCGGTGGCCGATCTCGAGGACGAAGGCCGGAAGAATTCCTACCGGTAGAGTCCCCTCCGGCTCTAGCCCCGCTCCAATAGTGCGAGCAGGGCGCGGTCTTCGTTCACCTCCACCTTGCGGGGGGCGCCCGCCGATTCCACGGTCCAGCTTCCGCCCTCGGGAGACAGGGTGACCGAGCGCGTCTCCCGGCCCCCCTCGTGGGTAACGGCGAGCTGCAGGGGCACCGGCCCCGGAAGGTCGCGGGGGCGGACCTCGATGGTGGTGCGAAACCCCTCCGCCGTCCTCTCCGTCCGGTGGGACACCCGCAGCAGGGGGAGCGCGGTGCCGTAGACCCACTCCCGGAAATAGGGCTCCAGGTCCTTCCCGCTGGCCGTCTCCAGCGCTTCCCGCAGGTCGTCGGTACCCGCCTTGGCGAAGCGGTGCTGGGCCTGGAACTGGCGCATGCCCTTCAAGAAGGCCTCGTCCCCCACAATGGCGCGGAGCATGTGGAGCACGTAGGCCCCCTTGTCGTACACCACCGCCCGATAGATCTGCGGATCACCCTGGAGGTGGCCCAGCCGGTGGCCGAGGTTGATGGGACCTTGAGGGCTGTGGCGAAGGGCCCAGCGGCCCATTCTCGCCAGCAGCGCGCGGAAGGCGTCCTCGCCCCGGCTCCGCCGCACCCACAGCGCCGCCGCGTACTGGGCCGCCCCCTCGGAGAGCCAGCGTTCGCGGTAGTTCTGACCCGCCACTCCCTGTCCCCACCACTGGTGGGCCAGCTCGTGGGCGAGGAAGAAGCCGGGCACGTCGCTGAAGTTCGCGGGGTCGTCCCGGAGCGCGTGCTTGAATAGGAAGGAGGGCCGATCCTGAATGAGGACCATGCCCGGGGGGCTGTGGCCCCCCGGGGTCTGTCCCTCCAGGACGGCCAGGTTCAGGAACGAGTAGGGGCAGGGGCCGAACTCCTCCGCGTAGAACCGGAGAACCTCTTGCGCGTATGGGAGCAGCCCGCGCGCGGTCCCGCGCGTGCGGGGGAGCCCGAACCCGCGGACGGCCAGGTCTCCCTCCTGCCGCATGCCGACGTCCTCGAACCGCCCCACGGCGGCGGTAAGGTACTTGCCCGGCTGCTCCTGGCGGTATTCCAGGTGGGTGCGGCTTCCCTCCACCCGCGCCGAGACTTTCTCTCCCCCCGTGACCACGGAGAAGCCGACGGGCACGTCGAATCGGAGCCGGGCCCGGGCGTAGTCGTCGGTGTTGTTTCGGGGGTACCAGGCGGTGCGGTTGGTGTAGACGACCGCAGTCTCAATCCGAACATTCTCCTCCCCGGTGTCGGCGGTGGGCTTGGCCGTTTGCAGCAGCTCTTGGTCGATGGGGGCGGGGTTGTGGATGCCCGCGTAGCGCACGGTGAGGGCGACCTCCCCCAGCACGCCGGAGAGCGGGCCCAGAGACACGACCAGGCTCCCCTGGTCCCGCACGCGGAAGAACAGATGGTTACCCCCCTCCCGCGAGGTGACGGAGACCACCTGAAGAGCGTCGTCCAGCCGGAGACGGAGGTTGGAGGTGGGGACGAGCAGGCGCAAGCGTACGGTGTCCTCGGCGGAGATCCCGAAGCGCTCGGGCTCGAAGCGAACGCGCAGATCGTGGTGAAGGATGTCCACCGCTTGGTTGCCGTCCTCGCTGTAGCGGGTACTGCGGCCGCCCGAGGGGTACATGCAGATCTGCAGGTGCCGGGCACGGTCGAAGAGGCTGATGTCCTCGGGATCCCCCGAGCTGGTGGTCAGGGTGAGGGTGCCGTGCTTGCGGGTGGCGAAGGTCACCACCGCGTCCCCGAGGGAGGGAAGGAGCCACCAGGGGGAGCGGGGAAGGGTGGTATCGAGGACGAAGGCTTTCTGGGCCTGATCGCGATAGAAGCGCTGGGCCTCGTCCCAGCGCTCCCCGGCCCGCGGGTCAGGCTCGAGCTGGGGGCCGTCGAGAACGCGGTGCAGGCCGGCGGGATGGAGGCGCACGAAGGCCGCTCTCACCCTCTCCTTGAGCTCCCGCTGGCCGCAGAAATGCCGGAGCTGCTCCTGCTCCGCGGGCGGGCGGGGCGAGAACCGCGCCTCTCCCTCCCCCACGAACACGAGCACGGTGGGCCCGAGAAGGGGAGGCGACATGAAAAGGGTCCCCCGGATCATCCGTAGCTCGAAGTCCTCCAGGTGCAGGATCAAGCCATCGGAACGGTATCCGCTGGGGTCGAGGGAGAGATGGACGAGGCCCTCGACCTGACCTTGATCCTCCCGACCGGTGAGGACCCACCCCTCGTCGCGCTTCTCCAGTTGCAGGCCCCACTGCTCTACCCGCGCCCGCGGCTCCGTGACCGTGAAGACCTGGGCGTCGGCGTGTAGCCTCTCCGCCCCCTCCGGCACGGAGGGGCGCTGGAGCTGAAGCAGGCTCTGTTCGGCGCTGAAGTGGATTGTGGCCAGCTCCTTCTCCTGCGCCAGCTCTTCCGGGCGGGTCGGGTCCCAGAGGGAGAGGTACGCCGCCACATCCCGCGCTGCCCAGGCCGCTTCCAGGCGGTCGAGCAGGGCCTTGGGGTCGGGGGGCGGGGGGGCGGGAGTGGAGCGGCGGGGGACCAAGGCCAGGACGAGGAGGGCGGCCGCCCTGGGCCACCGGGCCCTCACGCGTGCGCGGTCTGCGGCCGCGGCCCCCGGGGCAGCCGCACCGAAAACACGCTCCCCCGGCGAATGAAGGCGGCGTCCGTGATCCCGGCCTCGACGGTCGTCATGGTGTGCCTGGAGGGCCTAAGTAGACCACACGGCAGAGGCGGGGTCTACGTCGGGCCCGCGCCCGCCCCCTCCCCTATAATGTCGAAGTGAGTGCTGCCGTTGCGCCGGGTCGGGCGACCGGCTCGATTTGAGGCGGGGCGTCGGAGCCTCGGCGGCTGAGAGCTCCCCGCCCGAGTGCTGCCCATGAGCGTGTTCGACCGTCGGCGCCTGGCCCCCTCCGTCTTCAAGCTGGACGTGGAGCGGATGCGGCAGGGCTGGTACTCCGACAAATACTTCATCAACATCGCCAAGACCCTGGCGAAGTTGGCCGCCCAGGGTTATCGCTTCGGAGGTTCGGCCCCCGACCTCTCGGACCTGGAGGTGGACCTCCGCAACGTGGACGTGGGCTCGATCGAGGTGGAGATGCAGTGGTTCCCCCGCCGGGCGCCCTCCTGCGTGGCGGTGGGCGTGGACAAAGCCCTGGCCATGCTCCAGGAGGGAACCGGGTACTTCGACGACCGCGGCCAGTTCGTGGGCACCTTCGACCAGATGGAGGTGTGGGCGGTGCAGGACGGCACCGAGGCCGCCTTCGACGGAGACATGTTGAACGTGAGCCCGGTCATGAGGGTGCGGGGGCGCTACCGCGACTTCGCCATCCTCGAGACCCCCACCCTGGGCGCCCTGACGCGGGGGAGCCGGGTGGCCACGAACGTCTACGAGGTGCTGCAGGCGGCAAGGGGGAAGCAGGTGCTGTTCTTCCCCGCCCGCTTCGATGCCCACGAGGTGCAGGCCGCGGACGGCTACGCCTACCAAATCGCGGTGCAGCTCTTCAACCAAAACTACGGCAAGAGCCTCTCCGCCTACGTTTCCACCGACGCCCAGGGGGACTGGTGGGGGGGAGCGGGCGGGGGAACGGTGGCCCACGCCGCCATCGCCTGCTTCCTAGGGGACACCGCGGAAGCCACCATGGCCTTCGCGGCCACCCGGCCCGCGGACATCCCGCGCATCGCCCTCGTGGACTTCCGCAATGATTGCGTAGGGACCTCGCTGCAGGTGATCCGGACGATGTTCCGACGCTATTTGGAGCTGGTCAAGAGCGGCCGGCCGGAGGAAGCGCGAAAGTACAAGCTGTTCGGGGTCCGTCCGGACACCTCATCCAACATGCGCGACATCTCCGTGCCCCCCCTGGGGGACCGGCGGCTGGACTGCGGGGTGAACCCGCGCCTGGTATTCCTCATGCGGGAGGCCATCGACCACGAGTGGCAGAGCTGGAACCTCACGGGCGAGGACCGCAAGCTCGCCGAACAATACTGCCGCGAGGTCAAGATCGCGGTGACGGGGGGTTTCACCCCCGCCCGCATCCGGCAGTTCGAGGAGCTGCAGGTCCCGGCTGATATATATGGGGTCGGGTCCTGGCTGCTTTCGTCCTGCGACGTGTGCGGCACCAACAACGATTTCACAGCGGACGTGGTGCGCGTGAAGATCGAGGGGAAGTGGTTTGACCTGGCTAAGGTCGGACGCAAGGCCGCGGACAATCTGATGCTGGAGCGCGTGCGCTGAGATCCATGGGCACCGATTC
>DATMQU010000641.1:0-2348 GCA_035566715.1 Vicinamibacteria bacterium | reverse complement strand
CTGGCTCACCTCGCCCGACCCGCACTTCGGCGGCCTCTCTGACCTCAGGGTCAGTCGGAACGGAGAGCGTCTTCTCGCCATCTCCGACTGCGGGTACGAGTTCGAGGCGACGCTTGTCTACGGGCCCGAGGGGTGGCTCTCCGACCTGAGCGATCCCGAGCTGAACCCGCTGCGGGCTCCCGCGGATCTTGCCCTGACCCACGACGAGGGGGATGCGGAGGGCCTGGCGCGGATGCCCGACGGGAGCCTGGTTGTCAGCTTCGAGCGGCGGCACCGGCTCTGGCGGTATCCCCCCGGCGAGCTTCCGCTCAAGGGCGTCGCCACCGCCCTGCCCGAGGCCCCGGGGTTCTCGCGCCTGGAGCCCAACCTCGGTATCGAGGCCATGACCGGCCTCGCCGACGGGCGCCTCCTCGCCATCGGTGAGGTGGCCTCGCCCGAGCACGAGGGTGCCACCGCCTGGCTGGGCGGGGACCGCGCGTGGTCCTTGACCTCCTATCCGCTCTTTTACGATCGCGCCCGGTCCGCGGCCCCCCTGCGCCCGACGGGCGCCGCCCTGCTCCCCTCCGGGGACGTCCTGGTCCTGGAGCGTCGATACCCCCCCCTGGCCGGCCGGATCCGGCTGATCGAGCGGGCCCGCCTGGAGGCGGGCAACCTCGAGGGCCGCGAGATCGCGCGCCTCGACGAGCCGCTCTCTCTTTACAACTTCGAGGGGATCGATGCCCGGCCCGGCAGCGACGGGGAGACCTGGGTCTATCTCCTCTCCGACGACAACAACTGCCGGCGGGATCCGGGCCCCCGGCGGCGCTCCCCCCAACGCACGCTGCTGCTGGCCTTCACCCTGGAAGAGAACGACTGAGGGCGTCGCCTTCAGGGGAACAGCTTGCGGGCGTTGTCTTCCAGGATCTTTGCCTGCGCCTCCGCGGGCAGGCCCAGGGCCCGGAAGTCCCGCAGGTTTTTGGCCATGCTCAGCACCCCCGGGGCCGGCCAGTCGCTGCCGTAGAGCACCTTGTCCGCGATCTCGACCAGGCGCGGGAAGTAGCGCAGGATGCTGCGGGGCGGAATGCTGGACACGTCCATGTAAACCCGCGGGAAGCGTCGCACCAGGAAGAAGGCCTGCTCCATCCAGAGGGGCCGTCCGCCGTGGGCGATGATGATGGTGAGGTCGGGGAAGTCCACGGCCACGTCATCCACGGCCATGGGCTCGCCGGCGCGGCTCCGCGCCCCCGGGAAGATCGAGGTCCCGGTGTGGATCATAACGGGCAGGCGGAGGCGCTGGGCCTCCTCGTAGATGGCGCGCAGAGCGTCCATCCCGTGGAGGTAGGCGTTGGGCTCCACCCCCATGTGGGGCGGGTGGATCTTGAGGGCGCGCACGCCCAGCCCGGCCGCGCGCCGCACCTCGGCCCCCGCGTCCTCCGCAAAGCGGGGATGCACCCCGCCCATGGGGAGGAGGCGGTCGGGTGCGGCCCCGCAGTACTCCGTCACGTAATCGTTGACCTTGTGGCCGAAGCCCATGAGGTCGGGGCTCGGGTAGTTGACGAGCACCGCGCGGTCGATCCCGTCCGCGTCCAGGCGACGCAGCAGATGGGTCGGGCTCTTCATGATCTTCTGCAACTCGTCCACGTCGGGGCGGCCCCGGGTCATGACCTCGAGCACGGCGGGCTTCATCTCCCACCAGGGCTGGACGTGGATGTGGGCGTCGGTGATCACGCGGACCGTGGGGGAGGGGGCGAGAGCGGGTTGCCGTCGGCAGCGATGGCCACGGCCGGTGAGGATAGCACGCCCCACCCGCTGTGCTAGGCTTCTCCCACCGTGCTCCTCCCGGTGCTCCTGCTCGCTTTCGCTCCCGGCCGACCCCTCTTCTACTGGGGGGCGCGGCCGCCCGTGATCGCCACCGAGGCCGAGCCGGATCGGGGACCCGAGGCCCGCATCCTGGAGGTGCACGCCGCCCTCGACCGGGGCGACCTCGTGCTGCGCCTTACCCTGGACCGGCCGGTGCAGGAGGCCCTCTACCTTCCCACCGGCGAGCCCGTCTCCGGCCGACTCCGTGCGGTCCTCTACCTGGACGCGGACGGGGATCGGGCTACCGGCCTCGATCAGGGACCACGCGACCTGCGCACGGGCGCGGACTACCGCCTGGAGGTCGGGGTGGTGGCCCTGGGGGCGGACAAGGACGAGAACCTCCCCGCCCAGGCCCTGGTCACCGCGTTTTTGGCCTCCCTCGGCCCCGAGGGTCGCCGCCATAGCGTGTGGCGGGGCGACGACGCCGCCACCCCGGACCGGGTCTCGGTGCGGGGCGAGTGGGTGGAGTTGCGCCTCTCCGGCGCCCTGGTGAACCTGCGACCGGGTGC
>DATMQU010000640.1:0-2702 GCA_035566715.1 Vicinamibacteria bacterium | reverse complement strand
GAGCGGCGCGACGTGACGGTGCGGGAGGGTGCCGACGGCCTCGAGGTCCACGTGGGCCACGCCTCCTTCTCCCTCGCGGTCACGGAGGTGGCCCCCGGCACGTACGTACTCCGGGAGGGGACGCGGGTGGAGACCTTCCATTGCGTCCGTGACGGGAGCGAGATCCACCTTTCCTGGAGGGGCGTGGTGTACCGCTTGCGGGAAGAGGCGGAGGGCAGCCCGGTTGGGCCGCGGGCACCGGCGGGCGCGCTCGAGGCGCCGATGCCGGGGAAGGTCATCGCGGTGATGGTGGCCCCCGGTCAGGCCGTGCGCCGGGGGGACGGGGTGCTCGTGGTCGAGGCCATGAAGATGGAGAACACCCTTCGGGCGCCGCGGGACGGAACCGTCCGCTCGTTGGCGGTGACGGTGGGAGACATGGTGAGCCCGGGGGTAGTGCTGGTGGAGATCGAGTGAGGCTGCCCCCTCGCGTAACGGTGGTGGAGGTGGGGCCCCGCGACGGGCTCCAGAACGAGGCCACGCCCCTGACCGTGGAGGAGCGGGTCGCCTTCTGTATCCGGCTCCTGGAGGCGGGCCTGAAGGTGGTGGAGGTGGGAGCCTTTGTTTCTCCCCGCTGGGTGCCTCAGATGGCGGGCTCGGACGAAGTCTTCCGGCGGGTGGCCCCCCACGCCAAGGCCCGTATCCCGGTCCTCGTTCCCAACCGCCAGGGCTTCGAACGGGCGCGGCAGGCGGGGGTGCGCGAGATCGCGATTTTCACCGCGGCCAGCGAGACCTTCAACCAGAAGAACATCAACGCCACCATCGACGAGTCGTTCGCGCGCTTCGCCGAGTTCCTCCCCGAGGCAAGGGGGGAGGGGATGTGGGTGCGGGGCTACGTGTCGACCTGCTTCGGCTGCCCCTACGAAGGTCCGGTGCCGCGGGCCAAGGTCCTGGAGGTGGCGCGGCGCCTCTTGGACATCGGGTGCCACGAGATCTCCATCGGTGACACCATTGGCGTGGCCGTCCCCTCTCAGGTCACGGAGCTGATGGGCTGTCTCCGGGAGACGCTGCCCGGCTCCGCCTTGGCCGTGCACCTCCACGACACCCGGGGCACCGCGCTCGCCAACGTGCTGGCCGCGCTCCAGGAGGGGATTGCCATCGTGGACAGCTCGGCGGGCGGCCTCGGGGGCTGCCCCTACGCGCCGGGGGCCAGCGGCAACCTCGCCACCGAGGACCTGCTCTACATGCTCCGGGGGATGGGGATCGAGACCGGCGTCGACATCGAGGGGGTGGCCGCCGCCTCGCGGTCCCTGGCCGGACGCCTCGGCCACCCCCTACCCAGCCGCTACCTGCAGGCTTCCCCGGTCCCCGGGGTCCGATGAGCAGCGGCAAAATGGGGCCCGCACCGCGGTCAAGTGATCCGCCGGTTGTGCGGCAATTAAGCCGCGCCGCGCGACCGCTTCAAGGAGTCACGTCGCGGACGAACCCGCGATGCGCGAGGGTCGCTAGCGCCGGAACAGTTGAAGGACCACGATGATGATCACGATTATGAGGAGGAGGTGCACCGTGCTCCCCGACAGTATGGGAAGCGAGACGGTCCCGAGGGCCCCTAGCAGCCACAGGATTACGAGGATCACGGCTATGGTCCAGAGCATGAACTCTCCTCGCCGGTCTTGACCGGCGTCTTGACAGTGGCAGCCCGCGGGGAAGGGTTCAAGAGCAAGCAGCTGCCCCAAGGGGCGGCGAGCTGGCATCCGACATCATCTGCCCTCCCATGCCATGCTGCTGGTCCCTTCCAACCGCCGCACGAAATATACGAGCGGTCGGTCCTCATGAATCTCGTCCTGTCATCATGCACCGCTAGCATCGATGGGGCCTACGGTCATGGCCCGAGACGTTGCAGCGTGAGACCCCCCCACGCTGCTGGAGGTCTAGTTACCAGTGCTCGCCTTCTTAGCGGTGGTGCTCAGAGTCACGTCCGTAGTAGTGACGCTGAGTCTCATGTTGGGTGCGGTAGTCGCGAAGATAGCGGGGCTCCTCATTGTAGGACTGCCAGCCCCGCCCGTCCCGATAGTGCCAGCGGCTTCCGTACCAGTACGAGGGGTGGCCCTGGTAGTACACAGGTGTGGTCGTCGCTCTAAATAGGGCAGGCGGGAAGATCTGAACGTTAAGGCCCGCTCTAGCCGGGGCGGCCGCTAGGCATGAAACGACCACCGCTCCCGTCAGCATCGTCACAAGACTTCGGTTCATGAGATCCTCACTTTTCCTAAGCAGCCGCTCGGTGATTCGCATGCTCGCGGAGCTCCGCGGCGAGTTTCGTGCGTTGCTCCGGCGTCAACAGGGGAGTCACGGTTTCGTAGAAGATGGCCATTCGGGTCGCCCCGCGGCTCGCGAGGTGGGCGTTCGCGTTCGACGTAACGGCCTTCGCATTGAACGAGCGACCGGCGAACGCGGCCGAGAAGGCGTGCACGTGCGCTTCCCCCTTCTTGGGATCGAACTTGTCGGAGAGTCCGGCCATTGCCGTGTGGAGGGCGGCAGAGATCTTGGTGACCTGATCCGGCGTAAGGCTGACTTCTTCCGTGAGCTCCGCCAGCCGGCCGCCGCGTTCCCGCCCGCCCGGCTGCTCCTCGTGGTTGACCTGACGCCAGACCTCCCAGTGGGCCTGGACCTTGTCAACAAGGGCCGCACGCTCGGACGGAGACAGGATCGCGTGAAGCTTGTTCAGC
>DATMQU010000639.1:0-2922 GCA_035566715.1 Vicinamibacteria bacterium | reverse complement strand
GACGGGTTCGGAGCCGAGATCGAGCAGGTCCTCGGCGTTCGACACTGGCGGCCGACCGGCGGCGGGCGGGATCGTGGCCGTGCGGGAGGGGGGACGGAGAGCGGGTGCGGCGGCCGCCGGGGGGGCGGCGGCGGCCCGCGGGGCAGGAGGGCCCGGAGGGGAGGCGGACGAGGAGTCCGTCCCGTATCGGGCCGAGAGGGACTTGAAGACCAGCTTCGTGACGCCCTTGAGCGTCTCCTCCACCCCGATCCCCTTGAGCGCCACCGCCTCGTAGAACGGGTAGTTGCGGGGGTTCATGCGCTCGTTGAGGATCTCGATGGGGAGGGCGTTCGGCAGGTCCCGCTTGTTGTACTGCAGGACCATGGGAATCTCGTCGGGATCGATCTCGTTGGCCTCCAGGTTCTGCCGGAGGTTCTCGTAGCTCTCCAGGCAGGCCTCCAGCATGGGTTCCTGGGTGTCGCAGACGAAGACCACGCAGTCCGCACCCTTCAGGACCATGCGCCTCGTGGCGTTGTAGAAGACCTGGCCGGGCACGGTGTAGAGCTGGATGCGGGTCTTCATGCCCCGGATGGTTCCGATCTCGATGGGCAGGAAGTCGAAAAAGAGCGTCCGGTCCGTCTCCGTGGCCAAGGAGAGCATCTTGCCCTTGTTCTTGATGGGCACCTTCTCGTGGATCCACTGGAGGTTGGTCGTCTTTCCGCAGAGGCCGGGACCGTAGTAAACGACCTTGGCCGTGAGTTCTTTGGTGGAGTAATTGAAGAGAACCATGTACTTAGAGCATTCTAAGTCTCTCCCCGGAGCCGAAGCAACCGCCCTGTTGGTAGAATGGCTCCGCCAATTAGGGAGGCACCCAATGATCGTCGCCGCTGCGCCGCTCCTCCTCGCCCTTCTCCAGGCCCCGACGCCGCCGACGCCGGAGCCGACGCCCCGGCCGCTCCCGAGCGGCCCCGTCGTGATCCTGACGACGTCGATGGGGAAGATCAAGATCGGGCTTCACAAGGACAAGGCCCCGATCACGGTCGACAACTTCATCAAGTACGTCCACGCCGGCCACTACGACGGGACCATATTCCACCGCGTGATGCCGAATTTCATGATCCAGGGCGGGGGCCTCGACCCCGACATGACGGAGCGCCCCGCGCGTCCGCCCATCAAGAACGAGGCCAGGAACGGTCTGCGCAACTCCCGGGGCACGGTGGCGATGGCCCGCACGGAGGACCCCAACAGCGCCACCTCCCAGTTCTTCATCAACGTGAAGGACAATCACGCGCTCGACTTCGGGATCCGGGGCGCCGGCTACGCCGTGTTCGGGGAGGTCCTGGAAGGCATGGATGTGGTGGACAAGATCGTCAACGTGCCCACGAGCTCCAAGGGGATCCATGAGAACGTCCCCGAGACCCCGGTGGTCATCAAGACCGCCCGCGAGGTGCCGGCGGCCGCGCCCGTCTCCCCCGCCCCGGCCTCCGCCGCTCCCCCCTCTCCCAAAGCCGCCTCGCCGAGCCCGGCCGGATCTCCCAAGCCGTGAGTCGGCGCCGGGCGGGTGCGGGGGCGCTTTGCTTGGCGCTCGCGGGTGCGCCGCTTTACGGGGCGCCGCAGGCCACCGATAGCTGGGAGGCTCCCCCCGCGGAGCGGGATCGGAAGTCGCCGGTGGCGGCGACGCCCGCGGCCTTGACCAAGGGACGGGCCCTTTTCCAGATCCACTGCGCTCGCTGCCACGGGGATAAGGGGCGGGGAGACGGGGCGGGGGCGGCGGCCCTGCCTGCGGAGCCGGCCGACCTCACCGATCCCGTCTTTCAGGGGCTGCTCACGGACGGCGAGATCCTTTGGAAGGTAACGAACGGGCGCCGGCGGGGCAAGGAGATCCTGATGCCGGCCATGGCGGAAAAGATCCCCTTGGAAGAGGACCGCTGGAAGCTCGTGGCGTTCGTGCGGTCGCTCGCCGCTCCCGCCCCTAAAGCTCCTGGAAGGCCTTGATCAACTCCTCGGCCTTGGCCGGGTCCAGCTTGAGCAGGGACGAGTCGCCCGTCCTCCGGGCGTAGACCGCGCCGTCCTTCTTTCCCAGCTCCACCGAGGCCTCGGGCTTGGCGGCCCCGAAGCGCAGAGCGAGCTTGAAGGCGGGGGCGTCGAGGCCGTAGGCGGGGGGGTCTTTGGGCGCGTCGATGAACTCCTGGACCTCGATCCCGCCCAGCTTGAAGAGGGCGTCCTCCACCTTGGCGGACTCCAGGTCCTTGGCCTCGGGGGCGGTCCGCTTCCACTTGGGCGCCTCCAGGCCCTTGGGGTCCTTCTGGGCGGCCTTGGCGTAGACGCGCTTCTGGGCCCCCAGCTGGGCCTCGATACCCTCCACCTCGTAGGTCGCGACCTCGAGCAAGCGCTTCGCCCGCAGCTCCTTCATTCCCTTGGCCAGGTCGTCCTCGAGGGCGGCGGGGATCACGGCCACCAGCCGGCGGCTGGCGTCCCGCGCGAAGTACTTGGTCGGCTTCTCCTTGGACGAGTCTTTCTTGCCCTTCTTGTCCTTGTCCTTGTCCTTGTTGTCCTTCGAGGCTTTCTCCTCCTCGGAGGCGCTCCCGATCTCGAGCGTCCGCGTGGTCCCGTCCGAGAGGCCGAGCGTCACCGTGCGCGCCGCCTTGACCAGGCCGAAGGGCTTCAGGTCCGTGGCCTCCTCCGCCGCCACCGACTCCATGCGCAGGTTCTCGATCGTGCCCAGGAGGCTGTCCACCGACCAGCGCCCGGCCCGCGTGGGCAGGGGCTTGGTGAACGCCCACTCGCCCTTGTCGTCGCGGGCGAGTGCGTAGCTGCCCCCGGGGCCGCTGATCTCCAGGGTCTTGACCGCGTCGCGCTTCACGTGGAGGAGGTCGCGGTCGCGCAGGTCAAAGGGCTTCTTGTTGAGGGAGCCCTCGACGTAAGCGGGGATGGTGAAGACGC
>DATMQU010000638.1:0-2278 GCA_035566715.1 Vicinamibacteria bacterium | reverse complement strand
CAGTGAGGGTGTTTTTCAGACGGTAAGGCGCAGGTTTCCGCCCTTGGCCTGCTCGCGGATCTTCTGCAGCACCGCGTGCTCGATCTCCCGGAAGCGGTCGGTCTGTTTCAGCTCCTCCGTCCGGTGGAGGGGGAGGTCCACCGGCACCTCGTCCACGATGGTCCCCGGCCCCGAGCACATGATGTGGATCTTGTCGGCCAGGTAGACGGCCTCCGGGATGTCGTGGGTCACGAAGAGGATCGTCCCTTCGAGCTCCTCCCAGAGCTCGTTGATCAGGTTCTGCATGCCCAGGCGGATCTGCACGTCGAGGGCGCCGAAGGGCTCGTCCATCAGGATGATCTGGGGCTTCACGGCCAGGGTGCGGGCGATGGCCACCCTCTGGCGCATCCCCCCCGAGAGCTGTCCGGGGTACTTGTTCTCGGCCCCCGCGAGGCCCACCTTCTTGATCCAGGTGCGGGCGACGTTCTCCCGCTCGTCACGGGGGACCCCCCGGAGCTTGAGGCCGAAGGCCACGTTTTCGAGCACGGTCAGCCAGGGGTACGAGCTGTAGCTCTGGAAGACCATGCCCCGGTCGGGACCCGGCCCCAGAATCGGCTTCTGGCGGAGCAGGGCCTCCCCGCTGGTGGCGGGAAAGAGCCCGGCCACGATGTTGAGGACGGTGCTCTTGCCGCAGCCCGAGGGTCCCAAGAAGACCCGGAACTCGCCCCGGTCGGGAAGGTCGGGGACGACGAGGTTCACGTCCTTTACGGCGTGAAACTCCTGGCCGTCCGGGTTCACGAAGGTCTTGCTGACCTTGCGCAACTCCAGGATGTTGGTGCCGGGGACGTGGGCCGTCGGCATCACGCCCTCCCGGAGAAGAGCCGGTGGTTGATCCAGCGGAGGATCTGGTCGGAGAGCACCCCGATCACGAGGATGACGAGGACGAGGGCAAAGATCTGGTCCACGTGGGAGCGCTTGCCGGCCACGGTGATGAGCGCGCCCAGGCCATAGGGTGCGTTGATGACCTCGGCCAGGATCACGTAGGTCCAGCCGATGCCGTTCATGACCCGCAGGGCTTCGCCGATGCTGGGCAGGCTGGCCGGGATCAGGACCAGGCGCACGATCTGCCAGCGCGACGCTCCCAGGGTGGTCGCGGTCTGGAGATAGACGTCGTCGACCTTCTCCACCGCCTCCACCACCAGGGGCAGCAGGTAGACGACCGTGCCCATGAAGAGGAAGGTGATCTTCTGGGTTTCTTCGATGCCGAACCAGACGATGGTGAGGGGGACGAGGGCGGAGATGGGGAGGAACCGCAAGGGCTCCAGGATGGGGGAGAAGAAATGCTTCAGGGGAGGAAAGGTCCCCATGAAGAGGCCGAGGGGTATGGCCACGGCGGCGGCGAGGAGGAAGCCCATGGTGACGCGGTAGAGGCTCCAGCCCGCGCTGCGCACCAGGGCTTCCTCGAAGTGCAGGACCGGGAAGGCACGGAGCACTTCGGTGGGGGAGGGCAGGATGACGGCGGGCACCATGCCCGTGTAGGTGAGCAGGCACCAGGCCGCGAAGAAGGTCGCCACCCCGCCCAGGGCAAGGCTCCGGGCCCGGGCGTTGGTGACCGGTTCGCGGACCTCCATCAGCGGGGGATGATCTCGAAGTCGGTGCGCCGGTTCTTGGCCCGGCTTTCCTCGGTGTCGTTGCTGGCCACGGGCTTGTCGGGCCCGTTGCCCACGACGTCGAACTTGTTCCGCTCGAAGCCCTTTCCGGTCAGGTAATGGGCCACCGCGTCCGCGCGGGCTCGCGAGAGCTTCATGTTGCCGTCGCGGTTCCCGACGTTGTCCGTGTTCCCGGCGATGCGCAGATAGGCGCTGCCGAAGGTGGCCGCGAGGTCCACGACCTGGGTGTCGAGGACGGCCTTGGCGTTTTCATCCAGGGTCGCGGAGCCGGTGGGGAAGTAGATGGAGACGGTCTTGGTGAGGATGGAGGCCCCCTTCTGGGGCGGCGTCTTGAACTCGAACTCCGGCTTGGCGGGCGCGGCCGCGGCCTCCGGGAAGAATTCCCCCGCTCCCTCCAGGAAGCGGGTGTCCACCGTCTGGTAGGGTTCGTAGACGTCCTTGATCTCGCCGATCCGGCGCCAGATGCCCTGCGCGGTCTTGAAGATCCCGTGGTAGTTCACGAGCGAGCCCTGGGGGTTGAAGAAGGCCCGGTTCTCCGCGTAGTTGGGGAGCTTCACGTCGTTCAGCATCCCCTTCGCGTCGTCCAGGGAGACCCCCGAAAAGCTCTTGGAGAGGAGGACCGCGGTCTT
>DATMQU010000637.1:0-2369 GCA_035566715.1 Vicinamibacteria bacterium | reverse complement strand
CCGCGGCGCTCGCCGGGGCCTGGCAGGGCATGTTGTCCCACGCGGGCGAGACCCAGACCTACGGAATGGAACTCGAGCCCGCGGGCGACGGCACCCTCCGCGTCAAGGTGTCCGTGCCCATCCTTTATTTAGCCCATCGAGAGATGGGGCAGCTGGCGCCCCAAATCGACGGCAACAACGTCAGCTTCGGTCCATTCAAGTTCTTGTACGACGCCGACGCCAAAACTCTGAGCGGCACGATGCCCGGCATGATCGTCCCCGTTTATGAGGTCCCGGTGAGGCTCCATCGCGTGGACCACCTCGACCTTCCGGAGCGCCCGCCCCTCGTGGCACCCCTGGCTTCGCCGGTTTGGACCTTCGACGCCGGCTCCCCGCTGTGGCCGGGTGCGCGGTTCGCGGAGGGCACCGTCTACGCCGGCGCCGACGACGGAAGCCTCCACGCCCTCGACGCGCGCTCCGGACGTGAGCGTTGGTCCTTCCGTGCGGGGGGGGCCATCCGTACGCGCCCAACCGTGGCGGGGGCGGACGTCTTCTTTCAAGCGGACGACGGGGTCCTCTACCGGCTGGACGCGCGGACGGGTGGCGAGCGCTGGCACGTCAAGGTCGCCGAGAAGCCTGCCGTGCGCCTTGGCCCGGGCGACCCGAAGTCGCGTTTCGACGACTTCGGAGCCGATGTGACCGAGGCCGGGGGCCGGCTCTTCGTGGGCACCCACGACGGTCGCCTGCTTGCGGTCGATCCCGCACAGGGACGGCGTGTCTGGGAGTTCGCGGCGCGGGACAGCGTGGTCGCGGCGCCCGCGGTCGATTCCGGCCGTGTCTTCTTCGGCAGCTTCGACGGCAACGTGTACGCCCTCGACACCGCTACGGGTCAACTCCTCTGGAAGCACGACATGAAAGCGCCCGTCACCTCTACTCCGGCCATCGACCGCGACCTGCTGTTGATTGGGAGCCGGGCCTACGATTTTGAAGCGATCAGGAGCTCGAACGGCGAGACGGCGTGGGCTCGCTACATCTGGTTCTCCTGGGTCGAGTCGTCGGCGACGGTCCGCGACGGCGTGGCTTACGTCGGCTCCTCCGATGCGGCCGCGCTCTTTGCTTTCGACGCCCGGAATGGTCGAACCCGGTGGCGGACGGACGTTTACGGCTGGGCCTGGGGCCGGCCTTCCGTCACTGACCGTCGCGTCTTTGTCGGAACCGCCGCTGAAAACGGCTACCTGATCGATCATCGCGCCGGTATCATCGCGCTGGATCGAGGGAGCGGACGACCCCTGTGGCACTACGACGTCAAGGCGACCGCGACCGGCACCTACGGTTTTCCGGGCTCGTCCGCCGTCGGCGAGGAGCTGGTGTTCTTCGCGGGCCTGGACGGGCACGTATACGCGTTCAAGCCCTAGGGTCTGGTAGGCTCTAGTTCGCGGCCCGCTTCGCGGCCGCGCTCTCCAGGCGAGCGCGCAGTTCCTCAGTCGTGAAGGCGGGAGCGGAGCAGCGACCCTCGGTACAGAGAAAGGCCGCCGCCCTCTTGAGCTCCGGGTAGGCAACGTCCGGACGGCGTAGGGGGCCGTCCCGCTTGTCCCAGAGCTCGACCCGCTTGTAGGCGGAGGGCTCGCCGAGGGCCGCGGCCAGGAGGGCCCGGCTCGCGGGGTCGTCCTTCCCGCCCACCACCGTGAGATGGAGGGGCTCGGCCCGCATCTCCATGTCCGCGAGCAGGACGCCTCCCGTCTGCGGCCGGCGGGCGACCTCGGGCGCGTTCAGGAAGCCCAGCGCCCGCTCCGCCATCTGGCCGTGCTCCACCCTCCCCGTGTAGCGGGAGAGCAGGTTCGCGAAGCGGGCGAGCGCGATGTTCTCGTCGCGCTGGGCATGGGCGGGCTCGAAGCGGCTCGTGGACCGTGCGGTCACGAAACCGGGAGCTCCCTCCTCCCGGAACGAGCGATCGATGAATGCCGCTGCCTCCTCCGCGTGCCCGAGCCAGGTCCGATCCCCGGTGGCGGAATAGAGCGCCAGGAACGCCCGGCCCGCCGACAGGGTGTCACCAAGATAGGGCCCGGCGGCGTCGACGGCGTCGTGGCGGAAGCCGCCCCCGGGGAGCAAGCGCCTCTCCAGGATGAAGCGCGCCGCGCGCTCCGCCTCCTGCAAGGGCGCCGGTTCGCGGGTGGCGGCGTGGAGGGCCACCAGCGCGTGCGCCGCCCAGGCCGTCTCCCGCGTGTAGACATGGGTGTCCACGCGGGGGATTCCCCGCCGCCGCCGATCGGCATCGGAGAGGGCGAAGTACTCCCCGCCGTGTTCGCCCGGAACAAGGTCCGCGTCCTGGCTCGTGTAGAAGCCCCCCTCGGGGCTCACGAGGAATTCGCGCAGGTAGCGGTGGATGTCTC
>DATMQU010000636.1:0-6152 GCA_035566715.1 Vicinamibacteria bacterium | reverse complement strand
GTTTCTCCATTCCACGGAACCGGTCCATCCGTGCCTCCAGCTCGTCGGCCAGGAGTTCGAAGCGGCGCGCCTCGGGGATGGGAGACCCCCCGAGAAAGCCGAGGGGGAGGCCGCTCTCGCTTGCCCGGGCGAAGACCTCGGCTCGGGGCACGATGGTCTCGAGAGCGTCGGGAAAGCCGTTCCAGATCTCGCGCAGCACGGCCTGGACGCTGGGCTTGTCCCTCTCCACCATGGTGGGGAGAATGCCCAGGAGTCGCAGACGGGGATTCTCATTGGCTTGGACGTGCTCCAGCACGCGCAGGGCTTGGGTCATGGACCGCAGGGCGAGAGCCTCGGTCTGGAAGGGCAAGAGAACGAAGTCCGAGACGGCCAGGGCGGCCCGGGTCACCATGCCCATGCCGGAAGGGGTGTCCATCAGGACGATGTCGAAGCCCGGCTCGACGCTGGCCAGCGCGTGCTCCAGGATCCCGGGACTGGAGAGCTCGCGCTCGTAGGACGAGACATCGGTGGGGTCTAGCCGGCCGCGCGTCAGCAGGCTCAAGGCGGGGAGATGCGTGGCTGTAACCGCCTGGCTGGCCTCGGTCTGGCCCATGAGCAGCTCGGCCAGTCCCGGAAGCTCGGCGTCGCCCTTGGCCAGGGACAATGCGATCCCCCCCTGCGGGTCGAGGTCGGCCAGAAGGATCTTGCGGCCCCGGTCGGCTAGGGTCACCGCCAGGTTCAGGGCGACGGTCGTCTTGCCCACGCCCCCTTTCTGGCTTGAGATCGCCACTCGACGTGCCATCCACACCCCCTGTGCGCCTGCAGTGTAGCGCCGGGCGGGCAAGTCGTGAAGCGGATGACCCCGAATTTTGGCGTTCGCCTATTTCACCTCCAGGGCGGGCGAGCCGGAGGAGGTTGGTCCAGCTCCGGGATCGGAGACCAAGCGTCTGGATGACTCACGGCAGATCAATAACTTGAAGCCAACCATTCCCAGGGGCGCGGCGTCTTTTCTCTTTGAGGAGTCGAGAAGGCCCGACCCTCGAAGAGAGGTGAGCATGACCAAGACGCAGCTAGCCGGGCTCGTACCCGCGGTGACCCTCTGCCTCGCCGCGCTCGCCGTGGCGGCGCCGTCCCGGCAGTCGGTCAGGGTGGATCTACTCGAGGCGACCGCGCTCAACGGCACCCCGCTGAGCGCGGGCACATACACGTTCTCATGGACGGGCGAGGGACCCGACGTGGCCGTCACCATCAAGAAGAGCGGCAAGGTCGTAGCCGAGACCCGTGGCCAGCTCGTGGACACCGGCCACAAGGCGGACGTAGACGCGGTGGTGGTGAGGACGAACGGAGGGGGCGCGAAGACCCTGACCAAGGTTCAGTTCGGGGGCCGAAGGAGCGCGCTCGTCTTCTCCGGATCGTAGGGAGCCCGGGCCATCAGCGGATGGGACGCTTGAGCGGGCCGCGGCCCTCCGCGGCCCGCTCCCTGGGGAGCCGGCTATTTCTCGGGGCGACGGCGGTAGAGGGCGAACTTGCCCGAGCGCTCCAGAAGCTCCCAGCCGTGCTCTTCGGGGCGGCTGCCGAAGAAGGGGCGGAAGATCTCGGGCCAGTCGCAGAGCCAGCGGACGCCCTGCTCGTCCAGGTAGCGCCAGATATCGTGGCGACGCCGCAGGGCCTGGGGATTCACCTTGCCGTCGAGGTTGAGCACCCGGTCTCGGAAGTAGCCCAGGGTTCCCGTCTGCAGGGCGGCCACCCACTCCTCGGGGGGGACCCGGCTCTCTACCAGCGTGAGCTGCCTCCGCACGAAGATGTTCCTCTCGATGATGGGCTCGCGGTACGACCGCATCACCTCGAAGGGCACGGAAGCGCCGAGCACGAGGACGAGGGCGGCGGCGGGCCACGGCCGGGCCTCGGCGAGGGCGAGCAGGGCGCGGGCCAGGACCAGGGCCACGAGGAGGAGGAGGGGCGCCAAATAGCGGGCATAGAAATGGACGGCCCAGGACGAGAGCGCGTACCAGACAGCCAGCATCATAGACGAGAGGGCCAGGCAGCCGCCGAGGCCTAGGAGGTGACGGCCCGGCCCCGCGGTCGCGGGGCGCCACTTCCTGATCTCGCGGCGGTGGATCCAGGCGAGGGCGAGCATACCTAGGAGCAGCAGGGCGCGGACCCCGTCCGCCTCGGGCCGCTCGTCTCCATCGTGGAAGTAGACGGGCATCAGGTTGCGGAGAAGGGCCGTGGCCATGACCCCCAGCCGGCGCGTATCCAGCGCCCAGGCTTGCTCGGCGGCGCCGCTCGAGGGCAGCAAGGACCCGAAGGCGAACACGCTGTAGAACCACCAAGGCGAGGAGACAAGAAAAGCGGTGGCGGCGGCGGTGGCCGCCGGGCGGACCCGAGCTCGGAGCGGGCCTTCGCTGCCCAAGAAGAGGTAGGCGCAGACCAGGATCACGAAGAATACGGCGTCGATGCGGCTTAAGACCGCGAGGCCGAGCAAGGCGCCAAGGACCGCCGTCTCGGCGGGGGTCTCAAGGGCATGTGTCTGGACGTAGCGGAGGACGATGGCGTAGCTCAGGAGGAGGCAGCCGGTCTCGAGGCCGTTGAAGTGGTGGCCGAAGACCGGAAACAGGCTCAGATAGAGGGTGGCCGCGCACCAGGGAGCCAGCCGGCGGCCCGCTGCGTCATGGGGGTCGAGGGCGTCCCGCAGGATCCGGCCCAGCACGGCGGCCGTCGCCACGTAGAAGACCCAGTGGAGGGCGAGAAAGAGGCGCACGCCCAAGATGCGGTCGGGGCCGGCGAGCAAAAAGACGGGGACGGACAGGAACGTGAACAGGGGCTGGAAGCCGTTGGTGGGGGTGCGACCGTCCACGGAGACGCCGCGGCCGGCGGCGATGTTGCGGGCGATGGTCATCGAGTAGTAGCCGTCCTCGGAGAGGGGCGGATGGAGGAGCAGGCTCTTCTCCCGAAAGCTGAGGCTCAGGGTCAGGAGGGCGAGGAGGACGGCCAGGCCCTTCAGGACGCGCGCGGGAACGAGATCGGGGGCGGTCGTCCTCGGCGAGGCGTGAGGGGGCGGGGTCGACGATTCCAAGGGGCGAGACTCCTAGTTGAGCGGGGCCCGGACCCCGAGGTTAACATGGCCAGGCATGGCGCGGCGGATCCGGGTTCTCAACCGCATCGTCGTCTTCCTGCCCTGTCTCCTCTTGGCGGGGCAAGACTTGGGCCGGCGCATCGACGGCGCGCACACCTTCCGGCAGGCCCACGTCGCGGCCAACATCGAGAAGTATTTGGCCCAGGGCCTCTCCCTGCGGCCGGCCACCTACAACCTAGATATTCCCTACTCCCTGTTCGATTTTCCGCTCTACCAGTTGGCGGTGGCCGGCCTCTGCCGGCTGCTGGGGAGCCCCGTCCTCGCGACGGCCCGCGTCGTGAACCTGACCGTCCTCGCCGCCCTGTGCTTCGTCCTGGAGCGTCTGCTGGCCCGGTGCCGTGTCCACCCCCGGCACGCGCTCTTCTGCCTCGGCCTCTTCCTGGCGGCGCCGCTGAATCTCTTTTACTTCTCGAACCCCATGGTGGACGGGCTCGCCGTGCTCTTGTCCTTCCTCTCGCTCTATGCCTTTGTCTGCTGGGAGGAGGCGGCGACGGGCGGCGTGGGCTACTGGGCGCTCATGGTGGCGGCGGGTGTTCTCAGCACCCTCATCAAGAACCCCGTTTTCCTTCCCGTCTGTCTGGCCATGGCCTCCCACGTGGTCGTGCGGCGGGGATGGCGGTCCCTGCTGCGGCCGGGCCTCATTTCTTTCGGAGCCGTGATCGTGGCCGCGGTTCTCGTCTTCAAGCTCTACTCGAATCGGGTGAACGGCGTGGGGAGTTTCTGGGCACGAGGGGAGGCGGAGGCGAACTTCGGTCTCCTCCGGGAGGGTCTCCAGCTCGAGAACTGGCAAGGCATCCTCCACAGCCTGGGTGTCTTGACCCTGAATCCCTGCACGGGCGCGCTCGCCCTGTTCGGTGCTTTTGCATACCTGGGCAAAGGAAACCGCCGCTACCGGGGGCTTTTCCTGGGGCTCCTGCTCGGGATGGCGGTCACGGTCCTCCTCTTCTTCAGCCGCAACCGCCCGCACAACTACTATCAGCTCCCGTTCGCCTTCACCCTCTGCTTCTTCGCCGGCTACGGTCTCCACCGAGTCGCGGTCCTGGCCCGAGCCAGCTGGCGACGCGGGGGGAGCGCGGTGGCAGCCCTGGCCGTCGTGGGCGTGGCCGCTGTCACGTTGGCCTACTCGAGGGAGGGTTACGGAGAGCTGACGGCACCCACGATCGAGGAGGTCGCGGCCCGGGGCGAGGCCATACGGGAGTGGACCGATCCCGCTGATTTCGTCATTTACCTTGTCGACTCCGAGCCCGAGGACTGGAATCCGTCGTACCTTTACTTCGCGAAGCGAGACGGCTACAACGTTCCCCGCTCGGACTTCTCCGCCGCCACCCTAGTGAGCGTCTACCGGAGTTACGAGCGCCGATACCGGCGCGTCTTCGTGGCCTGCCCGACGCGCCCGCGGATCCTGTCCCTCCGCCTGGAAGGGTGGGGCTTCCCCCTGGCCGCAGCCGGGGCCAGCGGGAGGCTCTATCGAATGGAGGAGCCGCCCCCTTCGCCCAGACCTTGATGGGGAGGGTCGAGGCGGAATCAACCTCTTCGGCGGGGTGGCTGGGCCTTGCCAGGTCTCCAGACACGCCGGGGGTGCTTCCCCCGCGGGAGGGGAGGCACGCTCCGGAGCCAAGGAAGCCGTGAGAGAAGACCCGTCGTTCAAACCGCTTGCGGCGTGGGGGCGGGCCCGAGAAGTGCGTCCAGCATTCCTTGCCACCGCCGCTCCATCGCCTCCACCTGGGACGGCTCGGGACCCCAGTACGAAAGCCAGATGTTGAGGGAGGTCCGTCCCGTGAAGCGATCAGCGGCGACGCGCAGCAAGCTGTCGTCGAGGCGGGAGACGGTGCCCGAGAAGTCCCAGGGAGGGTTGCATTGGACGACGCGCCCCTCGAAGACATCGTCCTGCGCGGAGCGTATCCGATAGCGCTCTCCTTCCCGCAGCCCCTCCAGGCGGCCCTCGCGCGCGAGGCCCTCGGGACCGGTGACGCGTGACCACGCCTGCTGCAGATCCAGCTTCGTGCTGGCCCGGGCCCAGGCCATGAGTCGGTCCTTGCCCTTATGTCGACGGAGATAGTGGCGCAGGCCCGCCAGTTCGAGGTTCCAACCGCGGCCCACTCCCTCCAGCTCATGGTCCCAGGCCGCCCCCTGTCCGAACCCGGAATGGACCACGCGCAGGCGGGTGCCGCCCCCCTCCCCCGTGAGGAAGAAGTCGAGGGTGAGCTCGACGGGAGGCGCTTTATCGCCGGAGAGAGGCTTGCCTTCCACATCGTAGGGGGGAGTCTGTTCCTGGACGAAGCGGACGTGCCGCCCCGGCTCCCAGACCACGGTTCGCATGTTCCACTCCCAGTTGCCCCTCCAGGAGAGCCGGAAGGACCCGCCGACGCCGGGGGTGACCTGGGCTTCGAGCGGGAACCAACGAACGAGGTCCGCGGCCTCGGTGAGGGCCTTCCAGACGTCCTCGACCGAGGCCTCGATCACGACCGTCGTCTCCACCGTACGAGGCTTGTCTTGGCTCATGTTCATCCTTCCTTCGATACCGCGGAAACGCCGGGATAGCCCCCCACGAAGAAGCGGAACGTCCGGCCACTTGGGCTCGAAGCTCGGTGATACTTGACCGTAAGCTGAGCCAGCACCGACGCCAGCTCCTCGGCGAAAGCGCTCCGCGCCTCCGAGCTCTCGAACCGTATCTCCGTCTCGAGAGTGAGGGTGGCAAGCCGCCGGCCGAGAGACTCTGCGCGGCGGCGCAGGGCCGCCAGGTCCCGTATGGTCCGGGCGGCTACGGCAATCAGATAGCCGGAGCTGAGCCGATCCCGAACCCGGCCGGGCTCCGATCCCAGCCTCCCCAGCGCCTCGGGGCCGATCAAGTACGAGCGCGCGGTGGCCCTCACGATCCGCTCAATGCAGTTTCCCCTGCGCTTCTCCTCCACCATCTCGACCAGGCCGACCTTCTCGAGTTCACGAAGGTGGTAATTGACGCGCTGCCGGGGCAGCTTCAGCTTCCGCGCCAGGCTCGCCGCCGAGTGCGGCTCGGCGAGGTGCTCGACAAGCCGTA
>DATMQU010000635.1:0-9441 GCA_035566715.1 Vicinamibacteria bacterium | reverse complement strand
ACAAGCTCGAGCTCTCGGTGACCCGCCGGCAGCTCAAGGAACTGCCCTGCGAGGACCTGGCGGACGCTTTGGAGCAGCTTTCGGGTAAGGAGCAGGAGGCGCTGTTCTCCGCCCTGGACACGGAGAAGGCGGCGGAGACGCTGGCCGAGGCCGAGCCCCGGGCCCAGCGGCAGCTCGTCGCCCGCCTTCGAAAGGAGCGGGCCCGCGCGATCCTGGGGGAGATGACGGTGCCCCAGCTGGCCAAGCTGCTCTCCGTCCTTCCCCATGATGACGCCGAGGAGCTCCTGGCCGTCCTGCCCCCGGATATCGTGCGAAGACTGAAGGGGATCCTCTCCGAGGAGGAGGTCAAGGCCCAAGAGCTCATGGACTCGGACTACGTGGCCTTCCCCCCCGGGGCCAAGGTCGGAGCGGTGCTCGCGGAGATCCGGCGGTCGGGCAAGGCCCCGCATGCCGTGTCCTACGTGTACGTGGTGGGCAGCGACGGGGAGCCGCTCTTGGGGGTCGTCGATCTCCGGGAGCTGGTACTGGCCGCGGACGAGCAGACCCTGGGCGAGATCATGGCCACCCCCGCGGTTTCCGCGGAGGCGGAGAACGTCCAGGACGAGCTGGCGGAGATGTTCGCCAAGTACCACTACCAGATGATCCCCGTTGTTGACGCGCACGACCGCATCCTCGGCGTCGTCCGCCACAACGACATCATGAAGGGGGCCTCCGTTCCGGCCAAGGATTAGGGTGTCCTAATGCCTCGCGTGCAGACGACCCGGACGGCCCGTGTCGCGCTTTACTTGCTCCGCGCGTATCTGGCCGTGCTCTTGATCCTGCTCGTCATCCGCTTCCTCAGGATGGTGGGCTAGGGGGGGCCGCTCGGGACTGAGCGGCGGCTCCGCCCGGGGGCGCCGGCCTCAGGCCCGGAAGAGCTGCAGGCCGGTGAAGCTCGGGCCGAGGACCTTCTCCGCTGGAATCTTGAACCAGTCGCGCAGCACCGAGGCGTAGACGGAGCGGAAGTCGACCGCGAAGGGAAGGTCACCGCCCTCGAGCTTGGAGAGATCGGGCGCCGGCCCATAGAGGCCACCCGCCACTTTAGCGCCCACCACGAACAGGCTGCTGGCCGCCCCGTGGTCGGTGCCCGCGCTCGCGTTCTCCTGCGCCCGCCGGCCGAACTCCGAGTAGGTAATCACCGCAACCCGCTCGTCGAGGCCGTGTGCCTTCAAGTCGTCGAGGAAGGCGGAAACACCCTCCGCGAGCTGGGCAAGCAGGTTACGCTGCTGGGGCTTCTGGTTGGCGTGGGTGTCGAAGCCGCCCAGGGTCACGTGGAAAATCCGCGTGCCTATGTTCGCGGTGAGGAGCTGGGCGATGAGCTTGAGCTGGTCGCTGAGCCCGCTCCGGGGATAGGTCACCATCGAGGAGTAGCCGGCCACCGCCGCCCGCAGCTCGTCGGAGGAGCGCAGGGCGCTGCGGCCGACTTGGCGGACGAAGCCCGCGCCCGAGGGCTCGCCGCTCTCCCCGTACATGGCGCCGAGCGCGGTGCGGAGCGCCCCCGCGTCGCCCGGATATCGCCGGTCGGGCTGCACGGAGAATGCATCGAGGGAGAGAAGCGAGGGAACGGGCGTGCGCGGGGCGTAGAGGGCGGGGGTGAGGCCGCCGCCCCCGATGCCGAGGGCCTCCAGGGCCGCGGGCTCGCGGGGATGGCGCGGGTCGGGCTGAAAGTCGATGGCCCGACCGAGCCAGCCCGTAGGCTCCCGGTAGGGATCGAGCCGCGCCGTCTGCCAGACCGCGGTGGAGACAAAGTGCGAGCGGTCGGGGTTGGGATAGCCGACGCCCTCCACCACCGCCAACGTGCCCTGGGCAAAGCGCTCGCGGAAAGGGGCGAGGGCCGCGTGGAGGCCGAGCCGCTCGTCCAGCTTCAGGATCTCGCCCTCCGGGAGGGCGACGGCAGGCCGGAGCTTGGGGTAGAGCGGATCGGCGTAGGGGACGACGGTGTTGAGGCCGTCATTGCCGCCCGCGAGCTGGATCACGACCAGGGAGCGGAGGGAGGCCGGGTTCCCCGTGTCCTCCGCCCCCAGGGCCGCGGCCATGCGGGGGAGGAGGCCCGAGCCGCCGAGGGCGACAAGGGTCGCCCCGCTGCCCCCCAAGAAGCGACGGCGTGTGATGCCCATGGCTCCCTAGCTCAGCTGGAAATCGGGGGTGGAGAGTATCAGGTGGATGAGGCCCCGCACTTTCTCGTCCAGAGTCCGGTTGTCGGAGGTGACCGACGGCGGTTTGCCCCCCAGCTCCTTCATCCGCTGCGGATCCGGGGTCTCGATGTAAGCCACCAGGGCCTGGCGCGTGGGCTCCGAGAGCACCCCGTCGAGGAGATGGTCCACGGCCAGGTCCACGATCTGCCGGGGGGTCGTGGGGGTGACTCCCTCGAAGAGGCGCTCCGGTTCGATGTGGCTGGTTCCCTTCGGGCCGCGCGCGGTCGTGATCGAAGCCGCGAAGTTGAGGCGCTCGAAGAGGGTCGAGGTGGAGATCCAGGCCTTACCCCCGTCCCAGCCCTTGACGCTCGGGGGGTTGAACAGGTCCTGGCCCATGCGGGCCATGAGGGAGACGACTTGGCGCGGGGTGATGGTGCCGCCCAGGCTGCGGATGGAGCCAATCACGAACTCCGCCGGACTCTTGACCTGGGCCCGGAAGGCCCGCTCAGAGGAGAAGACGGGGGAGAGGAACATGGCGCGGAGCACCTCGCGGACGTTCCCGCGGGTGGAGCGCCAGACCTGGACGAACGGGGCCAGGGTAGGCGGCTCCGGGTTCTCATACACGAAGAAGGAGAAGAGCTTGCTCGTGAGGCGCTCGGCGGTGGCGGGGTGCTCGGCCAGGATGTTCAGGACGTCCGACCCGTCGAGGTTGCTCTCGTGGCCGAGGAAGGTCTTGGGTCCGGCGTCGTGCTCGGCAGCGTTGAAGAAGAAGGCGTCGTCGCGCAGGTTCCACCCGGAGAAAGCCCGCGCCGCCTCCTGGACATCCGCCTCCTTGTACTGGCCGCGGCCGATGGTGAAGAGCTCCATCACCTCCCGCGCGAAGTTCTCGTTGGGGTGGGCTTTGCGGTTGGCGGAGCCGTCCAGCCAAACGAGCATGGCCGGATCGCGGGCCACCCGCTGCAGCAGGTCGCCGAAGGAGCCGAGGCCCCGCTCGCGGAAGAGCTGATTCTGCAGGTACATCAGATAGGGGTTGCCGACCTTGCTGATCGCGGTCGCAAAATGGCCGTGCCAGAGGAACGTCATCTTCTCGATGAGGGGGCGCTGGCTGTGGATCATGCGGTAGATCCACCAGGTCCGGACGTCCTCAATGTTGTTGAAGTCGAGGAGGCCGCCGATCTGGCGGTCGATCTCGCCCAGGCCGTCCGAGACTCCCCCCGGTTCCAGGAGCAGGCGAACCGTCTGCTCGAAGCCGTCGTTGAGCCGGGCTTCGACTTCGCCGGGGGCGGGCCCGAATCCTGCCCGACGCAGCAAGTGGGCCATCCGCAGGCGTGGTTCCACGCGAGCCCTCCCCCTACCAGTGTAAACCGCGCGGCCGAGGAGCGCACGTGGCCAGGGACCCCCGCCCGTCGGGTGAGTCTCCGGCGGGGCACGGGTGATGTGATGAATCGTGGGCGGCGATTCACGACCCCAATCGCGGTCAAGGGGCGGACTCTGGTCGGTGCCGACAAGCGGCTCTTAGCCTTCCGGTCGGGCTAGAGCCTTCTTCGGCGCGCGGACGTGCAAGGGGAAGGGTCGGAAAACGGGCCGAGGGCCCGGTGCGGCGCCTCTTGGGGGAGCCGGTTAGGGCGCCAGGGGAAGCGACGCCGTGGGCACGGAGAGGGCCTGGACGGCGTCGATGTCGGCGCCTTCGGTGACCGTGTCCCCCGGGCAAGGATAGAGTTCTCCATCCTCGATCTTGATGTACCGCGCCCGCGCAAGGCCACCGCTGGCGAGATCGAAGTCGCAATAGCCCAGGAGCCGATTGATGCGGCCTTCGGGCGTGTTGGGGCAGTTCTTGCGGTCGAGGAAGACAAAGGGTCCATCCGGCGATTCGGAGGCGTAGACGGACACCGGCTCGTTGCCCACGATCTGGAAAACGCGGATGTCGTAGCCGGGCCCATCCTCGATGCAGCCGCCCATGTCTACGGTGACGTAGCCACCGAACCCCACGCTCATGAAACCCGCGTAGTGGTCCGGCCCAAAGCCCGATGCGTTGGGCGGGCCCAGGACCTCCTCCGGGTTGTTGTAGATGTTCTGGGCCAGGGTGCAGGCGGGGAGCCACCAGTCGATCACTTTTTGCCCGTAAGCGGCGGGCGGCGACGTGCAGTAGTTGGGGCGCGGGGTGGGTGTGGGCGTGGGACCCGGTGAGGAGCCGCCACAGGCGGCGAGGGCGACGAGAGGGACCAAGCGCAGGAACGAGCGGCGGAGGCTCACCGAGCGGGCTCCCGCCCGCAGGCGCGAAAGGCGGCGTTGCCAGGGCCTCGCGAGAGGAAGTCGAGGAACTGTCGAGCCCCCACGAGGTTAGCGCTCGCGCGCATCCCTACCGCGCGCACCAGGAGCGGAGGCAGAGACAGTGGCGAGACGCGGCCCTTACCGGCAAGGCTCAAGGGGACCACCGCCAGCTCGCTCTCGACCAGCTGCACCGGACCGCTGGGGGTGTTAAGGCTGCGGACATTTTCCGGCGGCAGGTGCTGCAGCATGCGCCGGGCCTCGAGCCCCACCGTACCCCCCAGCACGTGAACCCGTGCCGTTGGCCGGTCGAGGGCGTGGATGTCCGGGGTGGCGTCCATGCTCGGGCCCACGAGGACCCACGGGATCGTCGCGACGTCCACGTCGAGGTCGGGATGGGAGGCACCCCCTTCGATGAGATGGGTGAGCTCCCCCTCCGCTCCCACCACCGCGTCGGCCCCCGCGCCGGAGGCCGCTGATTCCAGCCGGGCCACCTCCACGGTCAGCTTCCCCCTGAAGGTCACCTCGTAAAGGGGTTTCACGGCCTGGACACAAGGACCCACGGCGGGGCTCACCCTGACGCGCAACTCTCCGCCTGCGCCCGTCAGGCCCGCGGCGGCCAGGATGAGGAGGGACGTTAGCCGTGCGCTCACGATCGGCACCTCATTGCGGTTGCAGCGACCATGTGTGGTCGCGGCCCCCGAGGCAAGCCCCAAGCGTGTCCGGAGCGTCATCGCCGGGCCGGCTCAACTCGATGTCGCCAATGGCCGTTCCCTGTGCCTGCGGTCGGCCCAGGGTCGTGGCCGTAGCACTGGCGGTCCCCGCCAGCCGCATCCACACCCGTAGTCCCTCGAGGGTCAGGATGCCGAAATCCTTTGTCCCCAGGCCGCCGTGGAGCTGATCTCCCTGCCGCAGGAGAACGAACCGCCCGACCGTGGATTCCCCGGCGGTGGCTTGCCCGAAGACCTCCGAGCCTTGGGCGATGGGGTCCGCTATCGAAGCCGGCTGGCGGACCGGGTTCTCGCTGACGTCGACGAGAACCGTGACGCTCCGCACCGTCATGACGCAGCTTGGGCTCGCGGTCAGGGTCAGCATGAACCGGCCCGTGAACGTCCCCGCCGCCGAGGTCCGCGGGGGCGGGGTCGTGGCCGCACCCTGGGCCCGCTCGGTGCTCCCCGTCCGCGCGCCCGGGAGGAGGGCCAGGGCGGCCGCGAGAACGGCCGGTATGTGTTTCAGACTCATGATTTGCCCCCTTCTCCGGGGCGGCCGCCCGATCCCGGTCGGTGGTCGTGCTCGGGATGCATCTCGTGATGGTAGTCGTTCGCTCGCCGCTGAGGCTGAGAGAGGAACTCATCGGCGCCCGGCTTGGGCAGGAAGCGGTGGGCGGCCAGGAGGAGCGCGGGCTGAAGGGCCCGGCTCAAGAGAGCCAGGGCGAGAGCGCCCCCGATCACCACCACCGCCAGGGGCTTCTGGGTCTGGGCCCCAAGGCGGTTCGAGAGCGCGGCCGGCATCAGGCCGAACACGGAAACGAACGTCGTCATGAGCACCGCCCGGAGGCGGTGCTGGGCCGCGGTCAGCACGCCATCTTCGGCGGATCTCCCCGAGTCCCACTCCCGCTGGGCGTAGGTCACGACCAGGATCGCGTCCTGGATGGCGATGCCGAAGACCGACATGAAGCCCATAGCGGCGGACACCGAGCTGTTGATCCCGGAGAGGAGCAAGGCCATGAGCCCGCCTGCACAGCCGATAGGGATGTTGGCTAGCACGACCACCGTCAGGGCCGCACTCCTCACCGAGCTGTAGGCGAGAAAGGTGATGAGCGCCAGCGTTACAGGAATGACGATCATGAAGCGCCCGCGGGCCTCCTCCAGCTCATTGATCTCCCCCGCCCATTCCAGGTGGGTGTCCGGGGGTATCGCGACCCTTTGCGCAATCTTCTGCTGGGCCTCGCTGATGACACCGACCAGGTCACGTCCCCGCACCGAGAACTTCACAGGCGTGTTCCGGCGGCCGTCCTCCCGGTAGATGACGGAGGGACCGTCCTCCTCGCTTATCCTGGCGATCTGGGCGAGGGGGATCGGCGTTCCATCGGGGGCGGAGACGGTGATGCGCCGGATGGCCTCAAGATCCCGACGGAACGGCTCCTTCCACCGGACGACGAGGTCGAATTGCCGCTCGCCTTCGAACACCTGAGTCGCTGTCTGTCCTCCGATGGCCGCCTGCACGACCGTTTCCACGTCGCCGGTATTGAGGCCGTAGCGGGAGCACATCTCCCGATCAGGGATTATCTTAACGCTCGGCTGGCCGAGTGAGCTGAACAGACCTAGATCCTTGACCCCCGGCACCCCCGCCTAGACTTCCACCACCCTCTCCGCCAGCTGCTGGTTGACCTTGAGATCCGGACCCACGATCTTCACGCTGTTCTCGCCCTTGACCCCAGACAAGGCCTCCTCCACGTTGTCGGAGATCATCTGCGAAAACCCGAAGATGATCCCCGGGAAAGCCTCTTGGAGGTCTCGGGACATGTTCTCGATGATCTTTTCCTTCGTCCAGCCCGCGGGCCACTCGCTGGATGGCCTCAAGGGGGCGAAGAGCTCGATGTTGAAGAATCCGGACACATCGGTGCCGTCGTCCGGCCGCCCCAGCTGGGAAACGACGGTGGTCACTTCGGGATATTTCCGGACGATGGTCCGCATGCTCCCCACCAAGCGCGAGGACACCTCCAGGGCCACCGAGTTGGGTAGCGTGGCCCGAATCCAGATGTTGCCCTCTTCCAGCTTGGGCATGAACTCGCGCCCGATGAACTGGAAAAGCAGGATACAGAGGGCGAGGGGGCCGAGCAGGTAAAGAATGAACAGACGGGAGGTCTTGAGGCCGAAGCGGAAGAGGGGAGCGTAGAACGACTGCAAGGATCGCATGAAACGGCTCTCCGTCTCCTTCTCGTGCACGCGCAGGAAGCGCCGGGCGAGAACAGGAGTGAGGGTCAGAGCCATGAAGATGGCCCCCCCGATGGCGAATGCATAGGTGTGGGCAAGAGGGGAAAAGATCACGCCCGAGACGCCGGTCATGGTGAAAAGGGGCAAAAACGCCACTCCGATGATGAGAGTAGAGAAGGCCATGGGTGTTCCAACCTCGGCGGCGGCGGCGGAGATGCGGACGCGCAGGGTTCCTACCGACTGCTTCCCGAGGTGGCGGACGATGTTCTCGATCATGATGACCGTCGAATCGCTGATGATGCCGAAATCCACCGCTCCCAGCGAGATTAGGTTGGCCGAGGTTCGCGTGACGACGTCTCCGCAGAAAGCGGCCATCAAAGCTAGGGGGATGTTGGCGGCGGCGATTAGCCCCGCGCGGAGGTGGCCGAGGAAACCCAGGAGGACGATGATGACCAGCGCCATGCCGAGGAGCAGGTTCTCTAGGACCGTGTGGGTAGTGGCCTCCACAAGGTCCCCCCGATCGTAGTAGGGCTCGAGGGTCATGCCCGGGGGCAGGAGGCGAAGCTGGCGGATTTGCTGCACGCGCTCTTTGATGCCCTTCAGGGTGGGAGAGGTCTCGCCCCCGTAGCGCATGAGGACGATGCCTTCCACGGCATCGGGTTCGTCGTCGTGGCCTACGATGCCCAGCCGCGGCTTGTGCCCGATCGAAACCTCGGCAACATCCCGCACGCGGATGGGGACGCCCTTCTGGACGGCCACCACTATGTTGCCCACGTCGTTCAGGGAGCCAATCAGGCCCACCCCACGCACGTCGTACGACTGCTCCCCGATAGTCAGGCGCTGGCCCCCGACGTTCTGATTGGCGTTGGCGATGGCGGCCTGGAGCTGGGCCAAGTTGACCCCGTAGGCCCGCAGCCGATGCGGGTCCACAGCCACCTGATACTGCTTGGTGAGGCCCCCAAAGCCGACCACGTCGATAACGCCTGGGACTCGCTTGAACTCGCGCTCCAGGATCCAGTCCTCGGCCGTCTTCAGGTCCATCAAGGAGTAGCCCTTCCCTTTCAGGAAGTAGCGGAAAACCTCTCCCACCGCGTTGGAAGGGGATATCTGGGCCTGGACGTTACCCGGCAGCTGGAGGAAGGACAGCCGGTTGATGACCTCTTGCCGGGAGTCCTCGTAGCGGGCCCCCCAACGGAAGTAGCACTTCACGTCGGAGAGGCCGAAGAGAGACTGAGAGCGGATGTGGTCGAGGCCGGGTATGCCGGAGAGGCTCACCTCGACGGGGATGGTCGTGTAGCGTTCGACCTCCTCGCCGCTCCGTCCCTCCGGCTGCGCGATGACCTCCACCAACGGAGGGACGGGGTTCGGATAGGCCTCGATGTTGAGAAGCTTGTAAGAGACTGCCCCTGCGACAACGAGGCCCAAGGTGAGAAGAACGATGACCCCCGGGAACCTGAGGGCAAAATCGACGATGCGCTGGATCATGCCGTCAAATCATTCCCGCGAGGAAGATCGCCCCCCCCGTCACCACCCTGTCTCCGGCCGCCAGTCCCTCGAGCACGGCCACGGGGTCCCCCCCTCCGTCCCGGATCTTGACGTTTCGAGGCTCGAACCGGAGAAGACCGCCGGGCGCCGGGCCCTTCTCCACGAAGACCACCGTCCGGTCGCCGAGGCGCAGCACGGCGGAGCGCGGCACGCCCAGGGCTCGCGATTCCTCCAGCAGGATCGAGACCGTGGCGTACATTTCGGGGCGAAGCTCCCGGCCGGGGTTGGGGATGGAGCAACGCACCCGGGCGGTGCGGGAGACGGGGTCGAGAGCGCCAGAGATCCAGTCCACCGTGCCCTGGAATCCCTTGTCGGGGTAGGAGATGACCTTCACCGTCACGGTTGCGCCCTTCTTGATCTTCGGCAGGTCCACCTCATAGACATCAGCCAGGATCCAGACCCGGTCCAACTCTCCGATGGTGAACAGCTCGACCGCGGTGCCACCTGAGTACTGCCCCTGAACCTCGGTTCCGGGGTTGACGTTCCGGGCGATGATCTCCCCGGCAATGGGCGCGCGA
>DATMQU010000634.1:0-2486 GCA_035566715.1 Vicinamibacteria bacterium | reverse complement strand
GTCCTCATGGTGGACTCCAAATATTCCGGACCCCTGCTGGTGCGTCCGTTTCAGTTGGGGGGTGACGGTAAATCGACGGTCACTCTCGCGGATCTTCCCTCGACCGATGTGATCAAGCAGGAGCCCCGGGTGGCCGTGGTTCCCGCACTCCACACGACCGGAGGCGGCTTGTACTTGGACGCGGTGGCCCCGACTTCCTTCTGGAGAGAGTGGAACGGAGTGCTCAGCACCGACAGCCCTGGATGCTTTGGGCTTCAGGTGGACGGAGACGTTTTCACCGAGTTCATCTTGTTCGTGGTCAACCCAGGAGCATCGCCAGGCGGCTGATCCGCAGCGCCTCCCTTCAGCCGCGCGGCCGGCGCGGACCACGTTGAAGGTTTGTCAGTGCTAGGAGCCCCGTCGCTGCGGTGCCGTCCCGCCTCGACCTCATCTCGTGGAAGCTGTCTGTCCATGGTGGACTACGGAGGACTCGAACCAAGGCCGCCGGCGTGCCCCGTGTTCATCGCGTCAAGGGCTTAGCGTTTACTGCCTGACTCCTCCCTGTGTTGGTGGAGGATCGCAGCGATCTTGTCTTCGATCCCTGGCGAATTCGAGCCGATCTTGGCTCCAGCGGTCGATTTCGGCGGAGACCATTAACTTAGGTTCAAAACGTATTTAGGTTCAAAACGAAGGGCACACCAGGGCTGCCTCGTTGTTCGCGGACGTTTGGCGCGACTGTGCAGTACAGGACTGATTAGTACTCGCGGTCGATCTCTCGGTCCCTAACGGGTCTGAGAATAGACTCGTGGTCCGAAAAGCATGTATCCGATTCCTACCAATATCAGGATGTACTCACCGATAAAAACGGCAGGTGGAGGGGGGAGGGTGAAGAAGAACTTTGCCTGGTCAGCGGGAGGGATGAGGAAGCTGAGCGAGGCGTCTATTACCGCCAAGACGCCTGCGAGCTTCGCTCTTCGCAAGAACAGCGAAACCAACCCGGCAAGTGGCATCAGCAATCCGACAATGATGAAGAACCCCGCGAATACCGGGCTCCGCAGTTCGTGAATGCGGGTCTCGACTCCCAACGGAGTCAACAAGAAGCCGAGAACAAAGCCCAGCCCAAACAAGACTGCCAGTATTCCCTCTGCTCTGCTGAACGACGCCATCGTCTTGGATAACCAGGTCATTTCTTAATTCCGCCCATGCATCCTCTCTCTAATTATGGCCACCGACCACTGCCCCCACTGACAGCCAAGCACGCAGCGGGGGAGCCATGAGGGGTCGCCTCCAGTGTTGATTTCGCTCAGGTAACAGCGGGCAATCGTTCGGACGGTCATGACACTGCCGCGGCGTGCCGCACCTCAGTTCCTATCCCGCTGCGAACCGGGTCGGCCTACATGCCTAAGGGCACGCAAGGTTCGAGTCGAACCCGGAGGTCGTGGATTGGAGGAGCCAAACCGGATCTGCGGAACTGGTGAAAGGAGCTGTGCAGGAACCCCCGGAGGCGCTGACGTCCCAATCGGCGGCGATGCCGGTCGGGCTGAAGTTACCGCCGGTGATCCTGGTCCACATCGCGGCCGTTGAATACACGCCCGCTCGCCCAGCCTGGCCGAGGCGAGTGGTGGCGCCCTGGATGGCGTAGCGGTTCAGGCTCAGGTCGCTGGAAGACCAACTGTTGCCGGTCTCCACGTCCAGCCACCACACGGCAACACTCGTGGCGTGCTGGTTGGCGGTGTAGCTGAGCGACGTGTCTGCCTCGCTGCAGCCGATCGCCCACGCCTTCTTCTGGGCGCTGCTCCCGCCGAGCGACTTGGAAAGTGTCGAGCAGGCGGAGGTGATGTTCCTCCCGTACGCGCCGGAGTAGCCGGTGTTGATGTACAGCGATGGAGCGACGGAGGTCTTTGGCGCCGCGGCATATTCCGCCCCGAGGCAGCCGTTATTGCTGAACGGCCGGCCACCGTTGACCCCGATGATCCCGAAGGAGCCCGTCGGGACGGCTTCCCCGCACTGGGGGTACGAAACGTCGTATCCGGTCTGGCCGCTGGTGTATGGATCGGTCGCGGCCGCGGCGGTCATGGGCGAGGCAAGAATCGCCATCAAAGCCAGAAACAGATAGAAGGGTGGCCGCATGACGCTGGCGCGCGGAAGGCGGTAAGCACCGAGGGCCCGTCGGCGGCCGGCCGCCAGCTCCTGCTCTTGGACCTTCCCGAAGTAGAACCCGAGCATCGTTATCCTCCTTGCAAAGTCCCCTGTCCGCTGGCAGACGCGGTCAATCGCCTGGACAGCGTTTTCTAGGGACGGCTCGTTAGTAATATGCGGTGAGCGCCCGTTTCGTTACGGCGATCTCTCTCGGGAGTCGATGGAGTCATGAGTCCTGCCTGTGGATGCCAGCACCCATCGCGTTCCAATAGCCTCGAAATGAATACGAAATCGAGCCTCAGAAGGGTCGGTGGAGCCCACGCCCGGATTCGAACCGGGGACCTTTTCCTTACCAAGGAAATGCTCTG
>DATMQU010000633.1:0-3367 GCA_035566715.1 Vicinamibacteria bacterium | reverse complement strand
CTCAAGGAGTTCGCCATCGTCATTCCCGTCCCCACCTTCATCAAGCGGGAGCAGATCGAGGTGACGGATCGGGCCCTTCTCGACCACCTCGACGCCTACTCCTCCCCCCGCCTGGTCGAGTACTTCGACCCCGACCCCTGCCCGCGGATGGAAGACGCGCGAGATATGGCTATGAGGGCTGCCCCCATGATGAGAGCACAGGGGGCGGCGCGAGAAAAGAGCCTGGGCGTCACGGTCGAGGCGCGCTACACGGTGGGCGAGTACGACATCCTCATCCTCTCCGCCCAGGAGAGCGGGGGCCTCGAGACCTGGCTCAAGGAGAACGGCTACCGGATCCCCCCCGGCGCCTCCGCGGTGCTCGGAAGCTACATCAAGCAGCAGATGCGCTTTTTCGTGGCGCGGGTGAACCTGAAGGAGCAGGCCCAGCTCGGGTTCAGCTACCTCCGGCCCCTCCGCGTCTCCTACACATCGCCCAAGTTCATGCTGCCCGTCCGCCTGGGCACGGTCAACGCCAACGGACCACAAGAGCTCTTCGTCTATGCCTTGACCCGGAAAGGACGCGTGGAGACCACCAACTACCGCACCGTAAAACTGCCCACGGGCATGGACATCCCGGTCTTCGTCAAGGACGACTTTGGCCGCTTCTACAAGGCGGTGTTCTCGGATCAGGTTCGCCGCGAGGACATGCGCGCCGTTTTCCTCGAGTACGCCTGGGACATGGGCTGGTGCGACCCCTGTGCGGCGGAGCCGCTCTCGCGGGATGAGCTCAAGAGCTTGGGCGTGGGGTGGGTGTCGGGAGGTCAGGTGACGCCGGGAGCCCAGGGTCAAGTGACGCCGTCACGGCGGCCCCCGATGATGGGGGGCGCGGTGAACGTGTTCCTGACCCGCCTCCATGTTCGCTACGACGCCTCCCACTTTCCCGAGGACCTCGTGTTCCAGGAGACCGCCGACCGCACCAACTTCCAGGGCCGCTTCGTGCTCCGCCATCCGTGGCTGGGCGAAGGGACCTGTGATGCGGCCCGGGACTACCGCCGGGCCCTCGTGGACCGCCGGGAGAAGGAGGCCCAGACGCTGGCTGGGCTCACGGGATGGGAGATCAACGAGATCCGCGGCAAGATGGGGAAGCTGGCCCAGATCTCGGAGGCCAGCGACCGACCAGAGTGGTGGAGCCTTCTCTCCCCGTTCTGACAACAGAGTCCGCGGATTGACGTTCCCGCGCGGTCGGTGACAACACAGGGCCGACCGCGCGGGCGTTCCGTTCGAATCAGTCCCCTCTATCAAACAACAGCCACCCTGGCACGGCCCGCCCAGCAAAGAGAGCGTCCCAAACGCTGAGCGGGCGGGGTGGCCGCCCGCTCCTTGAGAACAGCCCTACCGTCCCCGCTCTTCCTCTTCCCCTCGGCCTCTCGGCCGAACGAATGACATGCCCCGTGGGTTCTTGAAGCCGGTCACGACAGGGATCAGATTGCCTGTTTCAAGGTCCAGTCGGCCGACCAGCCCGAGCACGTTCGCGGCCGAGTACGGCACTTGGCCCGGCCAGAATGCCTGGTCGATCCGGTAGACGGTGTTGGCGTCGAGGTCGGAGACAAGGATGAACCCGTTGCCGGAAGCGAACACCGTATCGTCGGCTTGGGCCGCCACACCCCCAGAGGACAGCGCGAGTTGGAAGACCCTCTGCGCTCGCTGGCCCGGATGCTGAACGAAAATGAGCTCGGCGTCAGCCTGGCTGACAAGGAGAAGGGAGCCATCGGGACTCCAGGTCATGGAATCGGGATCCTGCAGGTTGAGGGTCACGGAAGTGTTCGTGGAAGTGTTGGTGGCAACCGCATTGCCCGCGATCACGGGGTGGACTTCGACCATACCGTCCTCGAGCTCCGCGGAGACGATGGCGGGCGCGGTATTGGGGTCGCTCGAGGGATTCGATGCGCTGAGGAAAACACGACCGTCGTGGAAGACGATGTCGTCAAAGCCACCACCATGCGCGGTGGGCGCGAAACCGTAAGTCGCCAGCGTACCGTCCTCGGGGTCGATGATGACGAGGTTCGGGTTGCCGTCCTCGTTCTGAAGCGCCCAGAGCCGGCCGCTTCTCGGATCGAGCTTGAGGCCGTCGTTGTGCCCTTTGACCGAGAACTGGCGGATGGGATGACCGTCCAGGGTGAACTCAACGATGGTGCTCGATTTGCCGTCCGTGCCGTCCTTGGCCACGCTGTTGCCGAATCCGATGAAAACGCTGCGGCCGGAAGCCGATAAAGCGATCGAATCGGGCTGCGTGTATGAACCCGCCACGCCCGTCGCGAACACGTGCACACTGTAGGGAGCTACGGGCTGGGGCGGTTGCGCGGCGGCGGGAGCGGCGAAAACGATCAGGGCCGCGCCAAGGGTCATGGCGCACCCGGTGTTCCTGGTGATGCTATTGAGGCCTGTCATCGTGCCCTCCTTCTGGTTTGTGCGAACCTCGACGATAGTCGGCGGCTCGCGACCACGGAGTGATGACCGCGTAACGTTGTCGTGAGAGCGGAGTGACAAGGCCCTTCCTTCGGGCGGGTGCGGACAGCCCGTGGAAATCTGTCCGCTTTTCGTTTTGATTCAACAACTTGCCGCTGGCAGGGTCCCGGGGCGGCTCAGCCCCTGAAGGCACTCCCCCATAACCGGTCCCAAGGACGAGAGTCCGGTTTCGGTGGCTCGGCACCCTCAGGCGATGACGATGGGTCTCTCTCCCGCGGGCCGGGAGCGGCCGATGGCCCGCGCGGAGGGTAGCTCGGCGAGGAGGGCGGCCGTGCTCTCCTCGGGGACGAACAGGAGCAGTCCCCCCGAGGTCTGGGGATCGAAGAGGAGGGCTTTGAGCGCCTCTTCCGGTTCCTGGGCGTAGGCGAGGAGAGGCTCGAACTGGCGCCGGTTGGCCTTGAGCCCGCCGGCCTGGAACTCCAGGGCGAGGTCGAGGGCTCGGGGCAGGAGCGGCAGGGCCGCCCCCTCGATCACGATCGTGACCCGGCTCTCCCGGGCCAGCCCCAGGGCGTGGCCGACGAACCCGAAGCCGGTCACGTCGGTGGCCGCCCTCACCCCGTGGCGGAGCGCGACCGCGGCCGCGCGCTCATTCAGGGTCGCCATGGACTCCGCGGAGGCGCGGGCCGCTTCCGGGGGCGCCTTCCCCGCCTTGAGCGCGGTGGCGATCACGCCCGTGCCCAGCGGCTTGGTCAGCACCAGGACCTGGTCCGGCCTTCCGCCCGCGTTGGTCAGAATGCGGTCGGGGTGCACGAGGCCCGTGATCGCGTAGCCGAACTTGATCTCGGGATCGCGCACGGTGTGGCCCCCGAGGAGAACGCAGCCCGCCTCCTTGAGCTTCTCCGCCCCCCCGCGAACGATGGCC
>DATMQU010000632.1:0-3329 GCA_035566715.1 Vicinamibacteria bacterium | reverse complement strand
CTGACCTTCGCCTACAACGGGCACCCCGTGCTCACGGACGTGGACTTGAAAGTCCCCGCGGGGACGACGGTGGCGGTGGTGGGCCCCACGGGGGCCGGCAAGAGCACGCTCGTGAGCCTGATCCCCCGCCTCTACGACGCGCCCCCCGGCACCGTGCTCGTGGACGGCCACGACGTGCGCGAGGTCCCCCTGGCCCTCCTCCGCGGCGCCGTCGGCTTCGTGCCCCAGGAGAGCTTCCTCTTCTCCGACACCATCCGCGAGAACATCGGCTTCGGGATCCAGGGCGGCGAGGACGGGCGCCCGGAGTGGGCGGCGGGGATCGCTCAGCTCGCCAAGGACGTCGCCGACTTCCCCTCGGGCTACCTCACCTTCGTGGGGGAGCGGGGGATCACCCTCTCCGGGGGACAGAAGCAGCGGACCGCCCTTGCCCGCGCCCTCGCCACCGACCCCCGGATCCTCGTCCTCGACGACACCCTGGCCGCGGTGGACACGGAGACGGAGGAGGAGATCCTGAAGGGGCTCCGGGGCGTGATGCGCACCCGCACCACCTTCCTGGTCTCCCATCGCGTGTCCACGGTCAAGGACGCCGATCTCATCGTGGTCCTGCGCGAGGGTCGGATCGTGGAGCGCGGCACCCACGACGAGCTCGTGGCCCAGGGCGGCTTCTACGCCGACCTCCACCGCCGGCAGCTGCTGGAGGAGGAGATGGAGACGGCATGAGCGCCGGCTACCACGAGGACGACCCCGTCGCGCCCAAGAGCTACGACTGGAAGCTCCTCGTCCGCCTCCTCAAGTACCTGGGGCCCTACAAGGCGGCGGTGGCCGCCTCCTTCCTGCTCATCCTGGTCATGGCGGGGCTGGACCTGGTGGGCCCCTACCTCACCAAGGTGGCCATCGACGGCCACATCGCCAAGGGGGACGCGGCCGGGCTGCGCTGGGTGGCCAGCCTCTACCTCCTCGCCCTCCTCGCCGGCCTGGGGGTGCGCTTCGCCCAGATGTTCATCCTGCAGATGACCGGGCAGCGGGTCATGCAGGACATGCGGCGGGAGATCTTCGGCCATCTGCAGCGGCTGCACGTGGCCTACTTCGACAAGAACCCCGTGGGCCGGCTCATGACCCGGGTCACCACCGACGTGGACGCGGTGAACGAGCTCTTCACTTCCGGGGTGGTGACCGTCTTCGGCGACCTCTTCACCCTCTTCGGGATCATGGGGGTCATGCTCGCCCTCGACCTCCGGCTGGCCCTGGTGACCTTTGCCGTGATCCCCCTCTTCTTCCTGCTCACCAACTGGTTCCGCAAGGGGGCGCGGGAGTCCTTCCGGGAGACCCGCCGCTGGGTGGCCCGCATCAACTCCTTCCTCCAGGAGAACCTGTCCGGGATGAGCGTGGTCCAGCTCTTCCGGCGCGAGGAGCGGAACACGCTCGCCTTCGCGGGCATCAACCGCAAGCACGCCGACGCCAACATGACCGCCATCTTCTATTACGCGGTGTTCTACCCCGCCATCGAGCTCCTGGCCGCCCTCGCCATCGCCCTCATCATTCTCTACGGGGGCGAGGGCGTGATCCGGGGGACGGTGACCCTGGGCGTGCTCGTGGCCTTCATCCAGTACTCGGAGCGCTTCTGGCGGCCGATCTCCGACCTCTCCGAGAAGTTCAACATCCTACAGGCGGCCATGGCCTCCTCGGAGCGGATCTTCCTGCTCCTGGACACGGAGGCCCAGGTGGTGGGCCGCGCGGGCTCCCAGGCGCTCCCCGAGGTCGCGGGCCGGGTGGCCTTCGAAGGGGTGTGGTTCGCCTACGCCGGCCAGGAGTGGGTCCTGAAGGACATCGACTTCGCGGTGGAGCCGGGGCGGAGCGTGGCCCTGGTGGGGGCCACGGGCGCGGGCAAGACCTCGGTCATCAGCCTCCTCACCCGCTTCTACGACGTGGCCCAGGGCCGCATCACCCTGGACGGGGTGGACATCCGCGAGCTTCCTCCCGCCCAGCTCCGCTCCTCGCTCGCCCTCGTGCTCCAGGACGTGCACCTCTTCAGCGGGACCATCGCCTCCAACATCCGCCTGGGCTCGGCCATCCCCGAGGAGCGGGTGCGGGAGGCGGCGCGGGCCGTCCACGCCCACCACTTCATCGAGGCCCTGCCCCAGGGCTTTGAGACCGAGGTCAAGGAGCGCGGGGCGACCCTCTCCGTGGGGCAGAAGCAGCTGCTCTCCTTCGCCCGCGCCCTCGCCCACGATCCCCGGGTCCTGGTCCTGGACGAGGCCACGTCCTCCGTGGACACCGAGACCGAGCAGCTCATCCAGGACGCGCTCCGGGTGCTGCTCAAGGGGCGGACCGCGATCGTGATCGCCCATCGGCTCTCCACCATCCAGAACGTGGACGAGATCCTGGTCATGCACAAGGGGCGGATCCGAGAGCGGGGCACGCACCAGGAGCTCCTGGCCGAGCGCGGGCTCTACTGGCGCCTCTACCAGCTGCAGTACAAGGACCAGGAGCTGCGGGCTGCAGGCCGAGAGGAAGCTACAGCCTAGGCGTTAGTTAGGGCGCTACCGCCGCACGGGAGGGCGGTCGGCCAGGAGCCACCGGAGAGCCTCTCGCTCCGCGAGGCGGCCCGGGCGTGCACCATCTGTCCGCCTCCTTCAGCCTCCCGAAGGCCAAGCTGGCCTCGCGTACCGCCGCGCGGCGAGAGAGATGGGCAGCCCGACGCAGAAGATATGGATCACGACCCCGATCACCATCATCTTGATGGAGAAGGGGTACTTCGTGGCCGCCGAGAGCGGCACCACGATCCGATTCATGAAGAAGTAGACGGCCACGCCGTACAGAACCCCCGAGAGGATGCTTTGTTCCACCAAGAAGGGGATCCCGCGGCTCGCGGCAACGTACGCCGCCGCGGCCGAGAACGCGATCAGGAAATGGCAGAGAAGACCGAGAAGCGCGGTCAGAAGTCCGCCCTCGAAGGCCCGCGGCCCGAGCAGGCCGGCCGCAATCCCCTGCAGCAGACGAACCGGCCTGGCTCCGAAGAAACCATAGACGATGAAGGCCGCGGAGATGTCGAGGACCCCGCACACGAAGCCGCCCCATAGGATGGCGAGCAGAGCCCGAGATCTCGGCGCGGTGGTAGGGGCGGCAGGATGCACGGGCACCTGCACGATCACTCGAGGCAAGGCATGAGCGGCCTTTCTCGGGGTGGAGGGCGTTCCTTGGGGGGCCGTCACGAAGCCGCGGGCGCGGGAAAACCCGCGCCCGCGGTCGTGGTGCCGTCGCTAGAAGCCGAGCCTCAGCCCGAGGCGCAGGATCCGCGGCGACAGGTTGTCCGTCAGCAGGTCGAAGGT
>DATMQU010000631.1:0-4133 GCA_035566715.1 Vicinamibacteria bacterium | reverse complement strand
AAACACAGTCGACGGGCGTGAAACCCGCCTCTTCGAGCTCCTGGACGAGCTCGCGGAAGTCCAGCCGGCGGACAGGGTCGCGAGCGCCTCCCCGAGCCCAGGGTGCGGCCAACGTCTCGACATCGTAGAAGGGCGCGCCTGGCTGCAGGAGCTCCCGCACGTCGGCCAGCGCCGCCTGCAGCCAACGCCGCCCGTGCTCCAGCGTCCCCCCGCCCTGCTCCATGGTGGGCATAAGGACGCTCCCCGCCATGACCAGGGTGGCCTCACCCTTGGGAAGAGCGTGGTCAACGCCTAGGGCCGCCCGCACGACGCGCAGTTCGGACGTCGGCAAGGCCTCGCGTAGCCGCTCCTCCGCCCGCGCTAGCTTGTCGGGGTTGGGCTCGATGAGCGTGATGTGGCCGACCCTCGGATAGGCTCGGCCGACGAGCAGCGCGAGCTTGCCGGTGCCCGCTCCCACGTCGACCAGGTGGTCACCCCGGTCCAAGGGGGGAAACGCAATCACCGTCTCGCGATAGTGCTCCGGTTCCCGCTCTGGGCCCGCGGTCCAGGTGGTGTCGTGCAGATCATACCAGTCAGGGTGCTCCCAGGGCTCCTTCATGCCCAGCAAGGCTAGGTGGCCTAGGCCGTCGCGTCAACCCGCATCCGCACCGACCGGCATCGAGTAGAGAGTCCCGGCCATATTCATCCGGCGACCTGACCGGCCGCGTTTGCGGTCCTTGCCTTGAGCCGCCGGCCGGATCACGCGAAGCCGCTCACGTGCGGTCGCTGCCGCAACCCGAGCTTCCAGAAAGTGGCACCGTGATGCCCAGGCGAGCAGACACCAAGGGCACGCGTACACCCCCGCGTATGCCAAGTTGGCGCAAACGTTCACTCCTACCCTTCCGACAAGGGCCGGCACGATCCCTGCTTGCGGTCCCCAACCGGTAGCGAGGGCCGCCCCATGCCTCAGCCTCTTACGCGCACGTGTCAAAGGAGAGGAGCGGCAACCCGGGCCCGTTTTTCCCCGCGTGGGCTCGGCGGCCATCGGGATTTGGACATCGGGGGCTGACTGGGTAGCGCCGGGGGAGCTGGCGGGGTGCGGTCTTGGGTATGATGATGCTTGGGGGGTGCAGCCCATGGATCCCGCGAGAGCTGGGTCCATGTCGCTGCTACGCTTGACGGGACTGTCCTCCCCGGGATACTCCGGTTCACCGAATGTAGCCGAGGAAATGGAACCACCGTTTCGGCTTCGTCTCGAGCTCTCGGACGAAGACCCACGTCCGGCTGGCGCGGGTGCCGCCCGAGCCCGGGTCGCTGCCGACGCCGCGGCCGCGAAGGAAGTGCTGGCCACCTTTCGCACGGCCGCGAAGCTGCAGGTGAACGACCCCGACTACCACTACATCCTGGGCGACGCCCTCGCCCAACTCGGGAGACATGGGGAGGCGGTGCCGGTTCTTCGCGAGGCCATCCAGATGAACCGGGACGAGGCCGCCTACCACACGGCCCTGGCCAAGAGCCTGTGGATCCTGGGAGAGCATGAAGCGGCGGTGGCCTCCTTCTGCGAGGTCACGCGACTGCGCCCCGACGACGTGAGTGCCCTCAACGCGCTCGGGGTGGCCCTGACCGCGGCCAGCCGTTATCGTGAGGCGGTCCACACGTTTCACTCGGCCCTCCAACTGGACCAGGGTCAGGCCCCGGTCTACAACAACCTGGGCGTGGCCCTCTTCAGATCCGGAAGGCAGGGCGAGGCGTCTCGCGCCTTTCGAAGGGCCATCCAGCTTGGATCGCCCGACGACGCGGAGGCCCACCGCAACCTCGGCCTGGCCCTGCAGGCTTCGGGGCGGCCTGAGCAAGCCCTCTCGTCCTTCCGGGAGGCGATCCGGCGGCAACCCTACGATCCCCACGGGCACTTGGACCTCGGAGACTTCCTGAATGCCCAAGGCCGCTCCGACGATGCCCTGGCCGCCTACGACGAGGCGGTCCGTTTGGACCCCGGCTGCCTTCGTGAGCGGCCGGAGAGTCACGAGAGTCGCGAAGCCATCCGGCTTCAGCAGCTGCGCGAGGAGGTCCGCTCCGAGGCGCAGCCGCGCCATCCCGCCGTGCAGCTGTGGAAGGGCCTGCTGGCCGCCGGCCACGCCCTGCGTGGGGTGGTGCCGAAACCGAAGGGCGCGGTATGGGCGCTGCTCGCCCTAGTTCTGTTGGGCCGGGTCACTTGGGCGACGTCAATCCCTTATGTGGACTACTGGCTCTTCAGGGATAAGGTCGCGGAGATCGCCGGCGCCCCTGTGCGGGACGATGCGGAAGTCCTGCAGCTCATCTTGCAAGCCGCCAGTGAGCGCGGCCTAGAGGACCATGTGAAGGCGGACAATTGCTCCGTTGAGACGCGGGGAAAGTGGCGCATCATCCGCTGCGAGTACAATCATCCTCTTCAGCTCCTCCCCGGCGTGGCCCCCACCCTCCGCTTCCGCTTCAAAGTCGAAAGGCCGTTCTTCGCGGGAGAGACGATCTTCCTGTGAACGGGCCCTCCCGGAATGGGGGCCAAATTCACTTGACCTCGCTTAGGGTCTCCCTGGGGGCGGGTGGCACGTATCTGCGCACGATGGGCGGCCAGGTGCCCTCGATCTACGGCCCGCCGCGGCTCTTCGCTGAAACACGCGGGCGGCCCGAGAAGGGGTAGGATCTCCGGGCGGAGGGCGCGCGCGCGATGAAGGATCTCACCGAGGGTCCGGTCGGCCGACACATCGTACAGCTCGCGACCTTCATCGCCTTGAGCACCGTCTTTCAGACCCTCTACTTCCTCGCCGACCTCTACTTCGTGGGAAGGCTGGGCAAGGAAGCCATCGCGGGCGTCGGCCTCAGCGGCAACCTGATGCTCTTGGTGCTTGCGCTCACGCAGTCCCTGGGCGTGGGCACGACCTCTTTGATCGCTCAGGCCATCGGACGCAAGGACAAAGAGCGTGCGGAGCTCGTTTTCAACCAGTCGCTCTTGCTATCGATCGTCACCGGACTCGGTTTCGGAGCGTGTTTCTTCGCCTTGCGCGGCGCCTATAGTGGCTGGCTGGCCGCGGACCCGACCACGGCCGCCCTCGGAGCCCAGTATCTGGACTGGTTCATTCCCGCGCTCTTTCTTCAGTTCCCCCTCGTGGCCATGGGGGCGGCCCTGCGGGGGCTCGGTGACATAAAGGTTCCCACGCTCATCCAGGTCGCCACCGTGATCCTCAACATCGTGCTGGCCCCGGTGCTCATTTTCGGGTGGGGTACCGGACACCCTCTCGGCGTCTCGGGGGCGGCGCTTGCTTCGTTCGTCGCCGTCGCCCTCGGTTGTCTCGCGTTCACGGCCTACTTCTACGGGGGGGCCGCCCACCTGCGCCTCCGAACGGCGGACTGGGGACCCCGACCACGGCTCTGGGGCGAGATGCTGAAGGTCGGGCTGCCGGCGGGAGGCGAGTTCGCCCTCATCTCCGTCTACCTGGTCCTCGTCTACGACATCATCCGGCCCTTCGGCGCCGCCGCCCAGGCGGGGTTTGGCATCGGCAGCCGGGTGATGCAGGCCCTCTTCCTGCCCGCGGTGGCGATCGCATTCGCGGCGGCTCCGGTGGCCGGCCAGAACTACGGCGCCCGACAGGGCGAGCGCGTCCGCCAGACCTTCTATTCCGCCGCCGCCATGAGCGCGGTGATCATGCTGGCCTTGACCGCGCTCTGCCACGTCGCACCCGCGGGCCTGGTCCGCTTCTTCAACCGGGACGCCGCGGTCATCGACTTCGGCTCCGAGTACCTTCGCATCATCAGCTGGAACTTCCTTGCCTCCGGCGTTGTCTTCGTGAGCTCCAGCGTCTTCCAGGGCATGGGCAACACCCTGCCCGCGCTGGGCAGCTCCTCGTTGCGTTTGATCCTCTTTGCCCTTCCCGCCTACGCTCTCTCGCAGCAGCCGGGCTTCCAAGTGCGGCAATTGTGGTACCTGTCCGTGGCCTCGGTGACGGCCCAGCTCTGCGTGAACCTCTGGCTCCTTCACCGGGAGTTCGGGAGGAAGCTGTCCTTCGCCCCCGGGCCTGGACCCTTGGTCGCGGAACGAGGGGAAGCCTAGGATCCCGTGGGCTTACGGCCGGCGCGAGGGCAGGGCCCCCGCACGGAGCCCCTTCGCCCCCGGAGGCGGG
>DATMQU010000630.1:0-2497 GCA_035566715.1 Vicinamibacteria bacterium | reverse complement strand
GCCCTGGCCGGCCAGGGGCGGGAGCCGCTGTCGCTCTCCGACGTGGCCGGCCTCGCCACGCGCCGCCCCGCTCTGGCCGCCGCCCTCACCGTGTTCCTGATCTCCCTGACCGGGGTCCCCGTGTCCGCCGGCTTCGTGGGCAAGTTCTACCTGTTCGGGGCGGCGGTGAGCGCCGGGCGAACGGTCCTGGCCGTGGTGGGAGTGCTGATGAGCGTGGTCTCCGCCTACTACTACCTGCGCGTGGTCGTGGCCATGTACATGCGGGAGCCCACGGCCGACGACGCCTGGGGCCCCGTGAGCACGGGCTCCGCGCTGGCCCTGGCGGTGTCGGTGGCGGTGGTTCTGGGCCTCGGCGTCTACCCAGGACCGGTGTTGGCCCTCGCCCGCCAGGCCGCGCGGTCGCTGCAGTAGGCCCGATCGGCCGGGGGTGGCGGGGGGCCCGGAGGGCCCCGCTCCGCGGTCGCGCGGCCTTCGGGAGCCTGGCCCGGCCGGCCTCACGACTCCGGGTAACGGCGCCGGACGGGAACCGGGGGAGCGCGCCCAGGGAGGCGCTCGAGGCGATGGGGGTCGAACCGAGGGTACGGCTTGTCCGGGAGGACATTCTCTCGGAGGTCGCGCAGCAGCTCATCCGCTCCCTGAATACGGAGCTCTCCGCCCGCTACCCCGAGGAAGGGGCCACGCATTTTCGTCTCCAGGCGGACGAAGTCGCGGAGGGACGAGGCGCCTTCCTCGTCGCCTACCTGGCGTCAACCCCCGTCGGCTGCGGCGCCGTCCGCGTCATAGGAGAGGCGGTCGGAGAGATCAAGCGGATGTACGTCTCTCCGGGCGTCCGCGGCCGGGGCGTCGGGCTCGCGGTTCTCCACGCGCTCGAGGCCGAGGCCCGCCGCCTGGGCATCCGGCGGCTGGTTCTGGAGACGGGCGTTCGCCAGCACGAGGCGCTCGCGCTCTACCAAAGGGTCGGCTATTCACCAATCCCCCCCTTCGGCGAGTACCTCGGCTCCCCCCTGAGCCTGTGCCTGGGGAAGGATCTCTGACCTCGCCTTGGGGGTTCCGCCGTCTCCAAGAAGGTCAGAGCCGGGGTAGGGCAGGGCCAAACGCGTCCCCGCGCAGGGGAGCCCGGGGGGACGACCCTAGTCCAGCCGGTCCAGGGTGCGCGGGTCCACCGCCACCCCGTGCAGGTACGTCCGCCACTCCACCTGGGGCGACACGGCCAGACCGGTCTCGCCCGAGTAGCCGACGGCGGCGCGGGCCTCCACGTGGCTGTCGGGGACGACGTCGATCCGGGAGAGGTGGAAGAGCACGGTCAGGATGCCTTGGCCGTGGTCGAGCACGAGCGTTTGCCCCCCCAGGGCCATGGGGCCGGCGAAGAGCACGGTGCCCGCGGCGGGAGCCATGACCACCGTGCCCGGAGGGACCTCGTAGTCCAGGCCGCGGTGCTCTTCTCCGTACATCCCGTCCAGCATCGACTCCACGGGGGAGCCCCCCACCCAGGTCTGGATCCCCCCGAATCCGTGTCCGTCCACCACCGTGATCGGAGGCTTGAGGGGTCCGGGCGCGTCGGGGGACTCCGTCCGCAGCAAGAGCAGGAGCTGCCGCGCGTCGTGGGTGACCGACGGCTGCTTGAGGAGCGGGCGCTTGGTCTCGGGGATCGTCACCGTGCGCGCCGGGTAGTCGCGCCGGGCGATGGTGACGGAGAGGGGAATGCGCTGCCGCCCCCGGCGGGCCATGAGTTCGACGCCGAGGGTGGTCGGCCCGGGCACGGCGGTGAGGGGGATGGGCACGAGGGCGCGCGGGCCCTTGGCGGCCATGAAGAACGGGGCGCGCTGCCCGTCCACGGCCGCGTAGGCCGCGCCCAGGGCGCCCTGCGCCTGGAGGCGGACGACGAAGAGACCGCCCGGGAAGGCTTGAGAGGAGTCGACCAGGAACGTCACCTGTCCCACGTGCTTCACGATGTCCTGCGGGAAACCGGGGACGGGGACCGATACGAGGGAGGGGATGGCCAGCAGGAGGAGGGCGCGTCTCATCTAATCGCGAGCGATCATGCCATTCCCGCGCGGGGCGATCAACCGCGCTCCCGCTCCTCGCCGGGCGCGGCGGCCGCGCCCACGACCGCCGCCCGCAGCACGGACTCGTCCCCCGGCCGCACCGTTCGCAGGTCGAGGACGAGGCGGTCGTCGGCCACCCGCGCCACCACGGGGGGCCGCCCCGCGCGCAGGGCCGCGGCCAGCCGGGTCGGGCCAAGGGCGGGATGGGCCACCGTGACGAGGGCGGTGGGAACCTCGACCATGGGGGCGGCCCCCCCGCCCACGGCGGAGGTGCCCTCCACGACCGCGACCAGGAGGCCCGGGCTGTCCGCGCGGAGGGCGCGCGCGAAGGCCTCCGCGCGCCCGCGCACCTCGCCCAGGGTGGCGGTGAGCATGCGCAGAACGGGCACGCTCTCCCTCGCCCGGCCCGCCGCGTGGTCGAGGAGAACGGCGTCCAGGGCGGCGAGGGTCAT
>DATMQU010000629.1:0-9524 GCA_035566715.1 Vicinamibacteria bacterium | reverse complement strand
CCGGAGCCCCACTCGGCCACGAAGGCCACGCCCCGCCGTTCCGGCATTGGTGGTGGAGCGTCAGATTGACCGGGGCGGATGGAAGGCCCCACGCGCTCCTTGTGGGACCTCCAAGCCAGAACCCACCTTACCTCGAAGTCCTCGTACGCAATGCGCTCCAGGTAGAAGGTTTGAGCGTGGGTGACACGGAGGTTCTACGGCACGGAAGTGCCGCTGCTCCAGAAAAGGCGAAGAGCATCCGCGAGGCGATCGCCTGCTTCTAGAAGGACCCCCTAGCACTGAGAGTGGACGGGCACGATGGCAGTTGCTGTTCTCCTTGCCGACGATCAAACCATCGTTCGTCAGGCGGTAAAGCTCCTCTTGGAGCGCGAGGGCTTCCAAGTCGTCGGGGAAGCCGGGGACGGCCATCAAGCCGTGCGTCTGGCAAGACAACTGCAGCCGGATGTGGCGGTCCTCGACCTCGTGATGCCGCTGCTTAACGGCCTCGACGCTGCCCGCGAGATCCAGCAAGCGTCACCTCGTACGCGTACCATCCTGCTGACGGGCCACACCGACGACGATAGCCTGCTGAAGGCCCTCCACGCTGGCATCAAGGGCTGTGTCCTCAAATCCCACGACGGTCCTACCCTGGGCCACGCCATCCGAGAGGTGGTTCGCGGACATCTATTTCTGGATCCCATTTGGGTGTTAGACGGACCTTGGAGAGCCGCGAGATAAGAGCGCGCTGGTCCTACCCTGGGCCACGCCATCCGAGAGGTGGTTCGTGGACATGGCGGAGGAGCGGATACACCAGAAGGTTGTGCATCTCCTCCCGGCGGAAGATCAGGCCGATCTGCTTTTTCGGCTGCCCAACGGGTCCTACTTTGGGCGGCGGAGCCGCATGAGGGTCTCGTAGATACGATTGAGCTCATTCTCGGTCGCGAAGTGGAGGCGCACGGTCCCCCCCTTCCGCCGGCGGTGGATCTCGATCCGGGCGCCTATCACCGAGTGCAGACGCTCCTCGGCGGCTCGGGTGTTGGGGTCCTTGGGAGAGTGGCGTCGCGAGGGGAGGGCAGCACGGAACTTCGCGGCCCGGACCTCCACGGCGCGGACGGAGAGCCGCTCTTGCGCCGCCTCCAAGGCCAGTGTCTTCTGTTGATCCTCGAGTAGGCCAAGGAGCGGCCGGGCGTGCCCGGCCGTTATGCGCCCGGCGTCGAGAAAGTCGCGAACGGCCCGGGAGAGGCCCAGGAGGCGGAGCGTGTTCGAGATGGTGGAGCGACTGCAGGAGAGGCGGAGCGCAATCGCGGTTTGACTCAGTTGCCTCTGGAGGCGTTCGATCGCCTGGGCCTGCTGCAGCGGCCCCAGCTCTCCCCGGTGCAGGTTCTCGATCAGGGTCACCTCCACGAGCTCCTCGTCGTCGACGGCCCGGAGGTCCACGGGCACTCGTGTCCAGCCAGCGCTCAGAGCCGCGCGGCGGCTGACTTCCCCGGCGAGCACCTCATAGCGCTTGCCCCGGGGCCTAACGAGGAGCGGCTCAAGCCTGCCCCCTTGCCGAAGACGGGCCGCGAGCTGCTCGATGCGCGATCCATCCTGGGCGCCGGCGGGGATGAGGGGGTTCGCGTCCAGGAGGGAGAGGGGAACGTCGCCAAGGTCCCGGGGACCAGCGGTCTCGCCCGACTGGGGCGCGGCCTGGTTCAACTACGGGGTCCTCCGAGGAGAGCGAGCCAGCGCCGGAGGAGCTCTTGCGCGGAGTTCCGCCAGATTGTCGTGGTCTCGGGAGGTGCTTCGAGCATTCGGCCGACTCCCTCGGTGAGCAAGGCGGCCAAATCGCGGGGTTCCTCCGACCTGGGCAGCGTCTCTTCCGGCATGGATGCCCCCATCCTACGGAAGGGCCGCTCCTGGATCAATGACCTTGAGGCCCTGGAAGTGGCGCCGGTAGAAGCCCAGGTCGCGGGTGAGCAGGGCCTCCGCCTGGAGCTGGGCGTGGGCGCCCACGAGGAAATCGGCTACCACTCGCGCGGGGAGCGCCTTGCCGGCTTTTCGACTCTCCCTCCAGAGGCGGCCGGCGGCAGCGACCGTGGCCGGGGAAAGAGGCTCGAAACGGATCCCCATCGTGGTCAGCGCCTCCTCGAAGAGCCCGTCCGCGGGGAAATGCGCTCGGATCTCGGCCCAGACGATCTCGCAGGCGACAAGGGCTCCTTGGGCGTAGGCGCGGCGGAGGGCCTCGCGGGAGGGAGGGCCAAAGCGGGGATCGGGCTGGAAGATGTCGAGGAGGACCGAGGTGTCGACCGCGGTCTTCACGAGCGCCGTCCCCGCGGGCGCAGCCGTGGGCCCCCCGGCCGCGGCCCGCGCATCTCGTCCAAGAGCCGCAGCGAGTCGACGGGCCGACGGACGCCGAGGACTCCGAAGACCTTGTCCACGGGATGTTCCCCGTGGCTGCCCTTGCGCATGAGCGCCCCGTCCTCGCGGAGGTCGAAGAGGACGATGGTGCCGGTCTCGAGTCCCAGCCGCTCCCGGACCTCCACGGGGATCGTGACCTGACCCTTGGCGGATACAGTGCTCTTCATGTTCTAAGGGTAGGATTCTTGACCAATGAAGTCAAGGGTTGGTATCTGACTCTAGGAAAGTAAAGCAAAGATCATGTACCGACCCAAGATTACTCGGCTGGAGGTGGGGTTTTGAGGGGGAATCCGGCCCCGAAGGGGCCTCCTGGGGGGTCCGGCGGGGCCACGAGCGGGGCTTGGGACCGCTGTGCAGGGAATCCCTCGCCGAGGGTAGTACGCGGGCTCGGGGAGCTGGCCCGGGGGGTGTACGCCCGCTGTTGAAGCAAAAGCGGGTGTCGCTTCGCGGCGGGTTAGGCTAGGTTTAAGGCCTGGTAAAGCACATTATCCTCCCTTATAATCCGCGCGGAGGGGGAGGTGAGGGGAGAGCTTGTCGGGAGGGTGGGGGGTCAGGGGGGGTTCCCGGCCCTCATTGCGGGGGCGGGGGAGCGGGCCTCCCGGCGGTTTGTCGAGTTCTTCACCGCCCACATCCGGAACCCCAACACCCGCAGGGCCTATGCCTGGGCGGTGTCCCGATTCCTCAGGTGGTGCGACGAGAAGGGGCTCCAACTCGAGAGGCTCGAGCCCATCCTTCTGGCCGCCTACATCGAGGGTCTCCAGAAGGAGGTCTCCGCCCCCACCGTGAAACAGCACCTGGCCGCGCTGCGCTCGCTCTTCGATTATCTCGTGACGGGCGGCGTCCTTCCCGCCAATCCCGCGGCCGCCGTGAGGGGGCCCAAGCATGTGGTGAAGGTGGGGAAGACACCCGTGCTCTTCCCGGAGGAGGCGCGACAGCTCCTTGACTCGATCGAAACCTCGACCGTGGTGGGCCTCCGGGACCGCGCCCTGATGGGCATGATGATCTACTCCTTTGCCCGAGTGGGAGCGGTGGTCAAGATGCGCGTGAAGGACTACTACTCACAGGGACGAAGGGCCTACTTTCGTTTGCACGAAAAGGGAGGCAAGTACCACCAGGTTCCGGCCCATCACAACGCCGCGACGTACGTGGACGCCTACCTGGAGGCAGCCGGGATCACCAACGAGGACCGCAGCCCGCTCTTCCGCTCGGCCTACAAGCGCAGCGGTGAGCTCACCGACCAGCCCCTCACGACGAGCGGCGTCCTCAAGATGGTGAAGCGGCGCGCCGTCGCAGCCGGTCTTCCCAAGGAGATCTGCTGCCACACCTTCCGAGCGACGGGCATTACCGCCTTCCTTCAGAACGGGGGAGAGCTGACCACCGCCCAGCGCATTGCCGCCCACGAGTCCCCGCGCACCACCGCGCTCTACGACCGCACCCAGGACGAAGTCAACCTCGACGAGATTGAAAGGATCCGGATCTGAGGCCCTGGCTGCTCTAAGAATGGACAAGAGCCAGTTTTAGGGCTGCGCGACACAAGGACCGGCTTCCGCCATCACGGTGGTCACGGACGAGAACCGGGCGCTCGTGAAACGCGCGCATCCCTACGCGCTCCTAGAACGCGCGGCAACGGCCGCGGCGCATGGGGCGAACCCCGGCGCGCCGAGCACGACGTTCAAGTAGTCCCGGGAGAAGCCGTCAGTCCCGATGCCGAGGGTTGCACTCCGAGGTCACTACGCCGCCCGGGCCGCCTCTGGAGTCCTGCCTGACCGCCGTGATCTCCACGGTGCGGAAGTCGAGGCTCACCGACTCCATCGGCAGCCCGTCCGGTCCCGCGGTGCCCGAGTGATCGATCTTGGTGACGGTCACCTCCTGCATCTTGATAATGAGAAACTCCTGCTGATCCTTTCCCGCTTTGCGCGCGGTGAAAATGGTGTTCCCGCGCACGGGATCGCCCTGGCAGGCGGCGTCGAAGAGCGCGGGCGAAGCGGTGTCCACCCGCTTCACGATCGTGAAGTCGTGGAGGTTCGCAGGGCCCTTCTCGTTCTTCCGGGAGATGCCGAAGCTGAAGCTCAGGACGTCGATCTCGTCCTTGTGCTTCTCGTCCTGGCTCTCACCCTTGATGTCCCCGATCTTGAGGAATGCATCGAATGCCATGTCCTTGTCTCCTCGTTAGGCGTTGATGGTGAGGACGAACTCCACGGCCTCCCGCCCCGGAACCGCGGGCCCCACCTCGCGCTCCACGTAGCTGCCGCGGACCGCCGCGAATCGGCCCGTTCCCCCGAGGATGGCGAGCGTGCGCTCTCCGCGCCCACCGGCCGCGCCCATGCCGAACAGCATTCCCTCGGGGAGGTGGAAGGTCTGAAACTCGAGGTTCGAGGGCGCCGCGACCTCGGGCCCGAGCGGCGTCTCCATGCAGAAGCCGCTCGCGAAGAACTGCCCGATGCGCTTGCCGTCCGGCCGGTCCAGAATCTCCCCGGAGCGCACGAGCCGCGCCTCGCTCCGCCCGGGCAGCCGCGACGGGGCCTGACTTCGCCGGCCATAGAGGGTGATTCGTCCCGCTTCCTTCTCGGGGGCGGCCGCGCTCTCGGCCGCGCGCGCGGCGGCTCCCATGCCGAATACCCCCGTCAGCAGCACGAGCCCGCGCTGCAGCAGGGTTCGCCGCTCAGGCGACTTCGAGATTGCCTCCATCGGCCTGCCTCCTCTCGTCACGGTCCTCCACGGGGACCAGAAAACCCAAGGCGAGCAGCCGGCGCACCGCGCGCTTGGCTCCTTCCTCGAGCACTTTCGGATCGATCGAGCCATTCTCGAGCGCGGCGAGGGCCTGCCGGAGCGTGCGGCGTCCGTCGCAGAGGCGCAGCAGCTCGACGGTAGTGGCGTCCACCACGCCGCGGAAGGCCAGGCCCTCCGTAAGCCGTAGCTCGGCCTCCGTGAGCGCGTAGCCTCCGTCCGGCCGGGGCTCGAGCGTCTGCCGCAGCTCCTGCTTCGGATTCGGTCGCAGCACGGCGGCCAGGAGCGCGGCGTCGCCATCCAGGGCCGTCAGCCGCTCGTGGTCGTCGAACATGCGCCTTATCTGACCGTCGCAGGCGTCCACGGGGTCGTGGATCGAGTCGACACGCACCCATTGCGGCCCCGCGGTCCTCCGTCGCAGCAGCACCGCTCCCAACCCGATGCGCGCGATCCCTTGCGCGCGGTAGTACTCGAGCCAGCGGTCGATCGCCGCCTCGTATTCCGCGTTGGCGCGGTTCCAGCCCGCGGCGTAGGTCAGGGGGTCCACAACCTCGCTCACGAGCAGCCAGGCGTCACAGCCCGAGCTCGCGACCCAGCGGCGCAAGGGCGCCGACGGCTCCTCGCCGTCCCGGAGTGCCCAGTTGCAGAGCACGGTGGCGAAGCCGCCCTCCTCGAGGTGCGCGGCTGCCCCGCGCACGACCTCCTCGCACACGCCGTCTCCCGCGCGGCCGCCGTCCCGGAAGATGAAGCGCCTGTCGGGGGAGATCGTGAAGGGAGGGTTGGAGACGACGAGGTCGAAGCGCTCGCCCTTGACCGGCTCGAAGAAGCTGCCCTCGCGAGTCTCCACGTTCGTCACGCCGTTGAGCCGCGCATTGAAGCGCGTGTAGAGCAGGGCCCGTGGGTTCAGGTCAACGGCCACTACGTGCTCCGCGTGGGAAGCCGCGAGCAGCGCCTGTACCCCGCCCCCGCAGCCGAGGTCGAGGACGCGGCGTGCGGCGCGGCGCACCGTGAGGCGGGCGAGGTTCACGGCAGGCGTGTTGAGGCCGATCACGTGCTCGGGTGAAAGCTCCCGGCTGCCTTCCGCGACCCGGTCGCGCACCAGGATTAGGCGGCCCGTGGTCACGAGGCCGATCGTGGCCCGCACCTCGCCGTCGATACGCTCGATCACGCCGATCGAGATCGCCTCCTCGAGCGACAGGGGGGCTAAGGCCGCCCGGGTCTCGGCTTCGGTCACGCGGACGTAGAGGTTGAAAAGCTTCAACAGCGTGTGGAGCGGACGCGGGGCGGACAGGCGTCTGACGTAGAGGGGAAGGTCGGAGCGATGGTGAAGCAAACCGAAACTCTGGCCGAGGATCTCCGTGGCTTCAGGGCTCAAGTACCCCTGACGCTCGAGGGTGGTCCTCAAGCGCGTGATGGGCTCGATGGCTTCGGGATCGAGCAAGACCACACCCTTTTGCGCGGAAGGAGCGGGCGAGGATAGCTCCAGTCCGCGTGGCCGTCAACGACGAATCACGACGAATCGCGAAGTGGGTGTCAGTGCAACGAACACCTATCTGCTGGACGGGAAAGGACTTAACTCACATTTTTGAACTGGCCCTCCAGAATGGGGAAGCGCTGACCACCGCCCGGCGCATTGCCGCCCACGAGTCGCCGCGCACCACCGCCCTCTACGAGCGGACCCAAGAAGAGGTCGACCTCGACGAGATCGAGAGGATCCGAATCTGAGACCGTGGGGGATGGGAAGTGTCATCCTCCAAAGCGGATTCAGGCCGGATCATTCCGCGACCGGCAAATGGCCGCGGCAGGGGGATGTCGCTGGCGTGAGAGGCGGCGGACTTTCCGCCGGCTGTTGTTCACGGTTGGCGAGGCCAGCCCCGAAGCGGCATACTCGACGGGTGACATGAACCAACCCCTCTACCCTGCCGCCCGCACCTTCGCCGCCAGACTGGAGGAGCACTTCGCCCAGCAGGTGGAGGCTGGCTCTCCTGATTGGAGGGCGGGCCCACCCTTGCCCGATGCCCCTGCCATCGAGGCCCTCATCGATGCTGCCTTTTGGTCGAGCCTTCAACGAGAGGAGGGTAAGGCCCCGGAGATATCGCTGGCCTTCCTCCCTCCCGAGCGGGCTCTTGGACCGCTGCTGCTCGCGGCGCCACTGCCGCTTAGCCCTCGCGCCCTCGCGCGACTAGCGCCGGCTGTCCAGCGCCCCGGAATTCACTTGGGCGTCTGGCGCGAAGGTGACCAGCTCCTCGTGTGGGGAACGACGCGTTCGGTTCCTAGCTTTTGCTTCGTGCTGGAAGTCCTCGGCCCCGGCCTGCTCGTTGTCAAGCATCGGATTCGCGAGGATTCTGCCAAGTTCCGGAACGTCGCGGTCTTCGAGGGAGAGGACGTCAAGATTCTGAGCTGGAAGGCCGGGGACGTGTCGGACCATCCCTCCGTACTCAAAACCATGCTCGCTCCTGCGTCGTCCAACCCGAAGGGTGAGTCCGACGAAGTACTGCTGCGTCTCGCCGTGTCCATGCGCGCGCACAAGCGCGGCGGCACGCTCTTAGTAGTGCCCGCGGAGACGGAGGCGTGGCGGGATTCGATCGTGAGGCCCATAGACTACGTTGTGGGCCCCGCCTTTACAGAGCTTGCCGAGCTCACGCGTGATGCGACAGAACGGGATTCGTCGCCGGCAGAGGGGGCACTCGGCCGGGTAGTGGATGCCGTCGCCGGCTTGACCGCGGTGGACGGCGCGACGCTGATCACGGATCGTTACGAGCTGCTCGCATTCGGCGTGAAGATCGGCCGCCCGGACGGCCGGGCCCGAGTGGAGCAGGTGGTCCTCACCGAACCGATCGAGGGTGCAGTGGCGTCCGTGGTGGCCCCGTCGCAGCTCGGGGGCACCCGCCACGTCTCGGCGGCACAGTTCGCGCAGGACCAGCCCGACGCCGTGGCCTTGGTGGCGTCCCAAGACGGCCACTTCACCATCTTCGCGTGGTCCCCGCGAGAGGGGAAGGTGCACGCCCACCGCGTGGAGACGCTACTCATGTGAGCTCATCAGCCGTCAGGAGGAGACGGTAGCGAAGAGAGCAGGCCGCCTCACTCGTTCATTTTGGTTCCTCGATCCGGGCCCCCGACGACGGCGGTCGGCTCGCCAAGGCGCCGTGCGTACCGACGCAGGCGAACCTCGACCTCCCCTCTTCACTCTTTCTCCTCTAGAGCAGCCGCTAACTCGCTCAGCAGTACGTTCATTCGTCGGAAAAGCGGTTGATAGGCTGTCGGCGCCGACATGTCGATGCCTACTTGGCGCAGTAAGTAGTAGCTGCGATCGCTGTCGCCACGACGGTAGACTTCATCGACCGCCTTGAGCCCGTCTGGATCGCCCGCCTTGATCCTTTCCACAATATTGGCCGCGGCGGCGATGGCGCTCGCCCAGAACTGATGTTCGTACGAGCCGAACGTCACACCGTAAGTCATCCACTCCGCTGCAAAAGCGTCGTCGGTAATGGCTGGACCGGCGTACTCATGGAGAAGGTGTAGGTAGATCTGCGACACTTCTTCTCCGGTGGGGGTCTTGCCTTCGATCACGAGTTGCTGCACCTTGGCATCGAGCTCGGTCATCAACGCCGTCAGAAAGAAGTTGTCCCAGATGAGGTCGAGAGCCTGGAGGCCGTCGGCGACTCGTGTACGCCGATCGGAGGCCCGCGACCTCACGAGGTCATCGAACAACATGTCGCCTACGTAGATAACGCCGTTGCCGTAAGTGGGCGGAAAATCTCGGCCGTCGGGCATGCGGTTGGATGGGATGTCCACATTCTTCATGATGTTGACGAGCCCGCCGGTGAGCTGGCGGGCACCCCGATAGGTCGGCTGAAAACTCGTCAGCATGTAGGGATGGCTGACGCCGATCCCCGGAAATATCTCAAACACTCCCCGCTTCTGTGACCAAGGAGGTAGGTGCATGCAGTTTGCGTCGATAGCGGCCCGCAGGCGTTGTCCGTAGGCCACGCCCAGGGGAGCCGTCGCGGACAGAGCGATCTCGAGGGCCTCTCGGATCCCGAATGTTTGACCCAGATCGGGGGGGGGAATGTACTGCTGAGCGTGCGAGGCCCGATCGAAGCCGAGTGCACGAGCGCGCAATTGGTGGTAGCGGTGCAGCAGCGGCAAATTCTGCCGCGCCTGATCGACCATGAGGCGCGCGCTGCCCGCCGGCATGCCGTCGAGCACGAACCAGAGAGCGTCGATGCCGTCGGCGAACCGGCGGTGACGTCCGATGGTCAGGTCGGCGTCGATGCGTCGGGTATAGAGCAGTCCGAAGACGCTTGCCAAGGACTTCAAACGGGTCATGAATGCCGTTGCCGCCTCGGCCCGCTTCTCCCGTGGAAACTGGGTCTTGAACGAGTACAAGTTGACAGCGATCTCTTTGCCCTCGACGC
>DATMQU010000628.1:0-8247 GCA_035566715.1 Vicinamibacteria bacterium | reverse complement strand
GCGATGCGGTCCAGGAACCAACGATCGTGGCTGATCACGACCGCACAGCCGGCGAAGCTCACCAGCGCCTCCTCCAAGGCGCGGAGGGTGTCCACGTCCAAGTCGTTGGTGGGCTCATCGAGGAGCAGCAGGTTGCCCCCGCTCTTGAGGAGGGTGGCCAGGTGGAGGCGGTTGCGCTCCCCCCCCGAGAGGTCCTTCACCTTCTTCTGCTGGTCGGGCCCCCGGAAGTTGAAGGAGGCGGCGTAGGCGCGCGAGTTCACCTCCCGCTTGCCGACCATGACCACGTCCTTGCCGCCGTCCGAGATCTCCGCCCAGACCGTGCGCTCCCCGATCAGGCTGTCCCGGCTCTGATCCACGTAGGAGAGCACGACGCTGTCCCCGATCCGCAAGCTTCCCGCGTCCGGCTTCTCCTGGCTCATGATCATTCGGAAGAGCGTGGTCTTGCCCGCCCCGTTGGGGCCGATGACGCCCACGATCCCCCCCCGGGGCAGGGTGAAGTTGACGTCGTCCATGAGCAGGTTCTCGCCGTAGCCCTTGCGCAACCCCCGGGCCTCGATGACGAGATCCCCCAGTCGCGGACCGGGCGGGATCCGGATCTCGGCCGCCCCCTCGCGCTTTTCCGCCGCCTGCTCCTCGGCCAGCAGCTCTTCGTAGTGGGCCAGGCGGGCCTTGCCCTTGGCCTGGCGCGCCCGCGGGGCCATGCGCACCCACTCCAGCTCCCGCTGCAGCGTCCGCCGCCGGGCCGACTCCTCCTTCTCCTCCTGGGCCAGCCGGTTCTGCTTCTGGTCCAGCCAAGAGGAGTAGTTGCCCTCCCAGGGGATGCCCGACCCGCGGTCCAGCTCCAGGATCCACCCCGCCACGTTGTCGAGAAAGTAGCGATCGTGGGTGATGGCCACCACGCAGCCCTTGTACTCCTTGAGGAACTGTTCCAGCCAGGCCACCGACTCCGCGTCCAGGTGGTTGGTGGGCTCGTCGAGGAGCAGCATGTCGGAGGGCTGGAGGAGCAAACGGCACAGCGCCACCCGCCGGCGTTCGCCGCCCGAGAGCCGGGTCACATCCGCGTCCCCCGGGGGCAGCCGCAAGGCGTCCATGGCCACCTCGACCGCGTGGTCCAACTCCCAGGCGTTGGCGGCCTCGATCCGGTCCTGGACCCGAGCCTGCTCGTCCATGACCTTGGTCATCTCCGCCTCGGGTAGGTCGTCCCCCAGCTTCATGGAGAGCTCCTCGAAGCGGTTGAGGAGGGCCCGGATCGGAGCCACCGCCTCCTCCACGTGCTCGAGGACGTTCTTCCCGGGGTCCAGCTGAGGCTCCTGGGGGAGGTGGCCGATGCGCGTGCCCTCGGCGGCGAAGGCCTCTCCCGCGAAATCCTTGTCCAGCCCGGCCATGATCCGCAGCAGCGTGCTCTTGCCCGCCCCGTTCGGCCCTAGGACCCCGATCTTGGCGTCGGGATAGAAGGAGAGCCAGATCCCGCGCAGGATCTCCTTCCCCTGGGGCGTGACTTTGCGCAGGTCCTTCATGGTGAAGATGAATTGGGGTGGCATGGGTGGGCCCGATTGTGCCACGGACTGAGCGGGGCCAGAAGTCCGAGGGCTCGGGGAAGGCGACGAGGCGTCCCGCCTCAACGATAGCAGCCCTCAACGCCATACCCAAGAGGGGCCTCGTCTCAAGCACCCGGCTGGCAGCGGTAAGATCTTTGGTCTGTTGGCCGGTGATGGAGTTGAACCGCAGAGACCCGGATTTTCACTCCCTCGCGGTCCTAAAATCGAGGAAGACGAAAAGGGATGATCGGTCACCATCGGCCACGATTTCAGTAGCTTGAGACGTTTCGTCCAACACGCGGTTTGACCGACAGTCCCCGTCCGCCTCTGGGCAAGTAGTAGGCAAGTCGACCTGCCCGGTAGCGTCCGAGACAGACCTCCATACAGAGGTTTGTTTCGAAAAGTAGTATCTGTTACACTGATACTCATGGATTCGCGCAGCCTCCTCGAGCGGTTCGACCTGTTCCTCGAAGAGCGCGGTGTCGGTTTCGAGGCCGTTGTCGTTGGGGGCGCTGCCCTCAACCTTCTGGGCGTCATCTCACGGGCTACGAAGGACTGCGACGTGCTGGATCCGGAAATCCCGCCCGCCGTTGCAACCGTCGCGCGGGCCTTCGCAGCAGAGGTTCGCAAGAGCGGTGAAACGCTCCAGGACGACTGGCTCAACAACGGGCCACGGTCGCTGGCGGTTGATCTGCCCCCAAAGTGGAGGGAGCAGATCCGCCGATATTTGTGGGAAAGAAGCTGCGGCTCCAGACACTTGGCCGCAAGGACTTGCTCCGAGTGAAGCTTTTTGCGCTTTGCGACCGCGGGATCGACCTCGGCGATTGCCTCGCACTCGCGCCGACCGAGGAAGAACTCGCGCTTGTCCGACCATGGATCGATCAGCGTGACGCTCATCCAGATTGGCCGGAGCACGTCCGCAGTACATTGGCCTCACTAGCCGAGAAGTTGGGCCATCGTGTTTAGTCGCGCCGTCGCCCCTAATGTCATCCCAGACGCATCGAGCCTCACGGCCGCCCTTGCGGGTATCGGTATGAACCTAACCAGCTCCTCGAAACTCCGCCAAGAGCCCAACATCGAAGACACGCTGATCTTCGCGTCGGCGGAAGGGATGGAGAAGTCCGAGCTGCGGGTTCTCGCGCTCCTCGTCACGTGGTTTGGGGTGCATTTCCCTTGGGTGAACGCCGATCGGCTGACGAGGCTGGTCCTGGCGCACCCGTCCACCCGCATCCGCGCGCTATGGTCGGCGCTCGCGAGATGGAAGCGCTCGGATCGGCGGTTTACACGCCTCGCAAGGGCGTACAAAGGCCAACGCATCGACTTGGTAGGGACGGGATCAGATTTCTTGATCCGACGTGGTGGTGAGGATCCTAGGTTCGAGAAGACACCCCTGCGAGTTGCGCGGAACGTCTTGCGGGACCGGGCACACGATGTGTTGCCACCGCGTCAGCTAGCGGTACACCACCACGCGTACCGGTATCGGGTACTGATCGGGCCAAGCTACCGCGCCGACATGTGGGCTGCCCTCGATCGTGAACCAACCGTCTCGGCCGCCGAGCTGGCTCGGAGGACCTATGGTTCCTTCGCGACGGCGTGGCACGTCAAGCGAGACTTCGGCCTCCTCCAACTGAATCCGTGAACGCCCGGGCGGCTCGGCCTTACCGGACCGCATTCTCATGGTGCCTGGGACGGAATTGAACCGCCGACACGCGGATTTTCAGTCCCTTCCGGCACCAAACCCGATGAAGACGATTAGGGATGATCGCTCACCATTGGCCACCATATCGGAAGTTTGCGGGGATCGGTCGCAAAACCGTTCGATCGATAGTCCCCTTCTTGACCGATGGTTCTAGGCAAGTAGTAGACAAGTCTGTCCTGCGTCTCTCCGTCCCCGCGGTGGTCGGGCTTGTCCTGGTTTGTGCCTTGGGGGAATATCGCATCAACATATAATATCCATATGAAACCTATACAGGTCCTCTTCGACGAGCCGTTGCTGCGTCGCCTCGATTCTGATGGCGAGGTACGCAAGTTCGGGCGGTCCGCCGTGTTGAGGCGCGCCGCGACCGAATACCTGAAACGGTCCCGGGCCAAGCGCATCGCCGAGACTTATCGCCGCGCCTACCGGGAGGGCGGCGGTTTGGGGAGCGAGTTCGTGGGCTGGGAGGACGAGGGCTCGTGGCCCGGGAAGTGAGCCGTGGCGAGATCTGGCGCTACCGATTTAGTGCACCCGACAAGCGACGCCCGGTCCTCGTCCTGACCCGGCCGGAGGTCATCGGGCTGCTGCATACGGTCATGGTAGCGCCGGTCACATCTACGATCCGCGGCGCTCCCAGCGAGGTCGTGGTAGGAGTGAAAGAGGGCCTGAAACACGAATCGGCCGTAAACCTCGACCATGTCCAGACCGTCGAACGGGCCAGGCTCACGAGCTATGTCGGGCACCTGGGACCGGACCGGATGCGAGAAGTGTGCCGCGCCCTCTCAATCGCCGTGGGCTGCGACGGCTGACGCGGGTCTCGCGACGTCACGCCGAGGCGATGTGAGCAGCGTCTGTTGTGGGAGTGTCGGGGGCTTGGTGGCCTGGACGGAATTGAACCGCCGACGCGCGGATTTTCAGTCCGCGCTCACGCTGATGCTCAAGATCTCGCCCGGCCGCGAGCGCACGAACACCTCCATGGGGCGGCAGCAGACCGGGCAGTCCTCGTAGTAGCTCTGTTCGGCTACGCTGGTGTCCACGTCAAGGGGGGCGGGCTCGCCGCATGAGGGGCACTCCACGATCGTTTCCTCCACCATGCTGAGCACGATAGAGACGCGACGCCGGCGCGTCAAGAACATTGGGCGGCTCGCCCGGACCAGAGGATGTTCGCCAGTATTCCATAACAGGCAAATAACTTAGCTCCTGCTCTGGCGTGATCCGGGTCACGCCCCGAAGAGCACAGCCCTGATAGCTTCCGGGCCAGGGTCGGGGTCGAATCTCGACCGCTTGTTGCTCGAAGCCCCAGGACATTCCTCAGGGCGATGAGCTGCGGGGGCCCGCGCGTTTCCACTCGCCCGGGCCAGCCGAGCCGCCAATCAACAGGACCACCCCGGCGCCGTCGGCGCCAGGTCAAGGTATGGAGGTTTTTCTATGAACGTCCATTCGCGTCGCTTGTACTCCTTTCTCCTGGCCCTCGGGCTGGGACTCGGGGCCGCCGCTTGCGGCTCCAATGCCGCCTCGCCCACGGCCCCCGGCGCTTCCTCCGGCCCCGCCGGGGCTACCCTTCAGGGGACCGTTGTCGGCGGCGTGGCCGGGGCCAGCACCGGACCCGGCAGCGTCCATGCCCTTTCCACGGCGGGCATCCAGGTCAGCGTCACCGGCACCTCGCTCGTCACCATGACCGACTCCTCCGGGAAGTTCGTGCTGACGGGGGTGCCGTCGGGCCCCGTCGAGCTCCACTTTCAAGGCCCGGGCGTCAACGCCCGCCTGACCATCTCCACCACCGCCGGCCAGACCCTGAACATCACCGTGAACGTCACCGGTGGGCAGGCCACGCTCGAGCCCGAGGGGGACGAGGGCGGGGTCGACCTTAAAGGCCCGATCCAGTCCATCGACATGGGCGCGGGCAGCCTCATGGTCGGCGGCAAGAAGGTCACGACGAATGCCGACACCCGGATCGTGGCTGGGGACGAGACACGGGTCAGCCTGAGCGCCCTCAAGGTTGGAGACACCGTCGATGTGCAGGGCACGACCCAGCCGGACATGAGCGTCCTCGCCAAGTCGATACATGTCGAGCAGAGCGGTGACAAGGGTGAGGTCGATCTCAAGGGCCCCATCCAGTCCATCGACACCGGTGCGGGCACCCTCATGGTCGCCGGCAAGAAGGTGACGACGAACGCGGACACGAAGATCGTGGGCGATGAAGACGGCCACCTCACCTTCAGCTCGCTCAAGGTAGGAGCGAACATCCAGGTGCACGGCACGACCCAGGCGGACATGAGCGTCCTCGCCAAGACGATCCAACTCCAGGACAGCACGGGCGACGACGGAGGCGAGGCGGATCTCAAGGGCAAGATCCAGTCCATCAACACCGGCGCGGGAACGCTGGTCGTCGGCGGCAAGACGGTCGCCACGGATTCGAAGACGCGCATCCGGCGCGACGACAAGACCCTGACGCTCATGGACCTCAAGGTCAATGACTCCGTCGATATCCAGGGCACAACGCGCACGGACGGCACGGTACTCGCCACAGAGATCAACGTGGAGGGCGGGGACTAAACCCGCCCCTCGCCCCGGGGGCGGCCACGCCCCCGGGGTCCATTCCGCGGGAACCCAGGGCGGCCACGGTGCGTAAAGAGTTGTAACCAAGGAGAACCTCGTGGCAGCTCTAGTGGCCCTGTTCCTCGTCGCCGGCGCCCTGGTCGTCATCCCCATTCTGGCCTTCAAGTTGCTCTTCGGACTGGTGTTGCTACCCTTCCGCATCGTGGGAGCCGTTTTCAGCGTCGCCTTCGGCCTCTTTGGAGGGCTCCTCAAGCTGCTCGCCTCCGGTGCCGTGTTCTTGGGCGTCCTCCTCGCTCTGGCGGTGAGCCTCGTCCTCCTGCCGCTGCTGCCTTTCGTGCTCCTGGGTGGCGTCATCTGGCTGATGGTAAAGGCTTTCGAGCCTCGCCACGCACTTCGATCCTGACCGAGTCGGCAAATATTGCAGAACTGTGACATTGCCGACCCCCGGGGGGGTGCTAGCCTCTCTCTACCGAGCTTGAGTAATCGACTCGGCCCTTGGAGGCTCCTTGACCCTGACCTGGAATGGAAAGCGCTTCGACTGGGTGAACGTCGGCTACTTCGCGTGGCTCCACGCGATGGCGCTCCTCGCTCCCTGGACCTTCACCTGGACCGGCCTGGGGGTTCTCCTGTTTCTCTGGTGGCTCTCGGGTTCGATCGGGATCGGAGTCACCTACCACCGCCTCCTCACCCACCGGGGCTACCAGGTCCGTAAGCCCGTCGAGTACCTGGGCACGCTCTGCGGGATGCTGGCCAGCGAGGGAGGCGCGATCTCCTGGGTGGCCATGCATCGCATCCACCATGCGCAGTCCGACAAGCCGGGCAAGGATCTCCACACCCCGAAGGAGGGGTTCTGGTGGAGCCACATCGGCTGGATCCTGTGCGAGCTGGGCATCGACCGCCGCCAGATGGAGGCTCGTTTCGCGCCCGAGCTCGTGGCCGATCCCGTCCAGCGCGTGTTCAATCGCCTGCACTTGATCCCCAACATTCTCGTCGGGCTCGGGCTCTTCGCGTTCGGAGGCTGGCCGCTCGTCATCTGGGGCGTGTTCCTGCGCATCGTGGTCGGGCTGCACGTCACCTGGCTCGTCAACTCCGCCACCCACACCTGGGGCTACCGGACCTACACCACCCCCGAGGGCTCCACCAACCTCTGGTGGGTGGGCCTCCTGGCCTGGGGCGAGGGCTGGCACAACAACCACCACGCCTTCCAGCGCTCCGCCCGCCATGGGATCGAGTGGTGGGAGTTCGACGCCAACTGGGTGGCCATCCGGGCCCTCGCCGCGCTGGGCCTGGCCCGCCATGTCCAGCTCCCGCCCCAAAACGCCGAGCGCTTCCGGATCGAGCGGGCCCCCGCGCTGCCCGCGCCGGCCGCCGAGCCCGCCGCCTAGGGCCGGCCCTCTCCCTCGTGCCACCGGCGGAGGGCCGCGCGGAGCAGGAGCGCGTGATCCTCGCCGGCAGCCTCTCGCGGCACGCGCCCGCGGACGCGGAGGAGGCGGCCGATCTCCGGCGCATCCTGGCGTTCGTTGGCCGCCACCCCCGTCCCTTCGACCGCGGCATCCGGGAGGGGCACCTCACGGGCAGCGCGATCGTGGTCTCCGCGGGAGCGGATCGCGTCCTCCTCCTCCATCACCGCAAGCTGGATCGCTGGCTGCAGCCGGGCGGGCACGCAGATCCCGGGGAGACCCGGGGCGAGGACGTCGCCCTGCGGGAGGCGCGGGAGGAGACGGGGATCGAAGGCCTCCTCCTCCATCCCACCGCGCCCCGCCCCCTGGATGTGGACGTGCACGACATCCCCGCCCGCGGCTCGGAGCCGGCCCACGAGCACCTGGACCTGCGCTACCTCGTGATCGCCCCCCCCGACGCCGCCCTCGTCCCCGCGGAGGCGGAGACCCGCGAGCTGCGCTGGGCGCGCTGGGACGAGGTGGAGTCGCTCCAGCCCGACCACGGGCTGCGGCGGGCCCTGGCCAAGGCCCGCGCGGTCCTGGGCCGCTGAAAGCTCAGCGGCCCACCAGCACCACCACCGAGCGGGGGCCGACCCCGTAGGAGTCCTGCCGGGCCAGCGCGGCCTCCCGGCCCGGCTCCGCGATGTCCTCCGGCGGCTCACGGGTGGTGTCCACGGCGAGGTGCCAGGACTTGCCCGGTCCGAGCGGGGGCAGCTCGAACTCGTGGGGCTCCCCGTGGGCGTTGGCGATCAGAAAGATGTCGTCGTCGCCCTCGACGGGGAGCAGGTGCATGGCCAAAGAACGACTCTCCGGCGACCAGTCCGGGCGGTTCCGGGAGAAGCCGTGCCAGGCCACCGCGGGCGCGCGGTCGTCCTCGAAGAAGGTCCGCCGCCGCAGGGAGGGATGGCTCATGCGGAAGCGGATGAGACGGGAGAGGAAGCGGAAGAGGGGCGCGTTCTGCTCGCGGAGCCCCCAATCGATCCAGCTTGTCTCGTTGTCCTGGCAGTAGGCGTTG
>DATMQU010000627.1:0-2486 GCA_035566715.1 Vicinamibacteria bacterium | reverse complement strand
TCGTCCCCGGCGGCAGGCTGGACCACGAGAGGGCGGGCGAGGTGTCCTGTCCCTCGCACGTGTGCCGCGAGGGGATCTCTCCTTGGGGGGAAAAGCTGGAGGAGGCCAGGTTCATGGCGCGTGCTTCGGCCCCGGCCAGCGCGAGGAGCAAGAACAAAAGAACCGCGACAGCGGGGCGGATGAGCGTGTTCACGATGCCCTCCCTGCCCCACGCTATGCAAGGCGCAGCGCCGGTGTCAAGGGACGTGGCTCATTTTCAGGAGACGACATGGCCAAGCCTTCAGGAGCGAACGCGGGCCCTCGGGAATGACGTCGCGTCCTACCGTCCCCATAGGAAGACACGCACCGGGGTGGCGCCCCTTACTCCGACCCCCTGAACTTCCGCAGCCAACCCTCGACGTCATCCTCACGATCCGGCTTCTCGGAAGGCTCGCCCCGGTCCCGCCCCCAAGCGGGTTTCCGCTCAAGGAGATTCCACTCGTGGGCGCGGAGCACGGAGGCGCCCGCCGTCTTCGCATAGGAGTAGAGCGCCTTGTCCGAGGTCACGACGATGAGCTCCGCGGGGCGGGGGGCCCGGTCCAGGAGCTCGCGGATCACGGTGTCCGCGTCGACACCGGCCGGAGGCACCCGCAGGGAGACGGGGCCCAGGTCCTGGGCCGCCATTCCCGGCCGGAGGGGATGCCCATCGAACACAATTGTTGCCTTTACGTTACGGGCGCGGCAAAAGGCAGCGACCCTCCGGACGACCTCGGCGCGGCGGTCGTCCCCTCCGACGGGGCCGCCCCAAGAGCCAAGGAGATTGTTTCCGTCGATCAGGTAAGGCAGCGGGCTCACCCTCCAGGATGCCGAGGCCGTCCTCTTGTCGTGGTAATATACTGAATCTGCGCGTGATGCGCCCATGAATGAAGCCGGGTCTTTTGGCGCTGGGAGGGTAGATGGCTGAGGCGTTCCCGAACAGCGGGAACATCGATCCCAAAGTATTCCCCTTCCTCCTCATGGATCTCCACCAGCGCGGAGCCACGGGCTCGCTCAAAGTGGACGGGCCGGCCTACCCCAAGGCCCTCTATCTCCGCGGCGGCCGCATCCTCTTCGGGTCGTCCAATGACCCCAAGGACCAGCTCGGCTCGATCTTGATCGAGAACGGGAAGATCACCCCGGAGCAACTGGAGGACGTCAACGTCAAAGTGGGGCCGGGCAACCCCCTGGCCAAGGTGCTTTCCGAGAGCGGGTACGTGAACCAGCGTGAGCTGGGCGAAGCGGCCCGGATCAAGGTGGAGCGGATCCTCTCGGACGTGATCGCCTACACGTCCGGGGCCTTCGAGTTCGAAGACGGGGTCCTTCCCAAGGGTGCGGTGGATCTCAAGCTCTCCACCGAACGTCTCCTCCTGGCCGCGGTGCGCCGGATCCCCGACCGGGGGTTCGTCTTGCGGCACCTGGAGAGCCTCGGGGTCGTGCTGAAGCCGGCGGAAGCCATGAATCCACGCCTGCTCGAGATCGGGGCCGAGACGGGGGGCCTACCCGAGCGGCTCGACGGGCAGCGCTCGCTGAAAGAGGCGGCCTCTTTGACCCGGCTGGACGAGTTCGAGGCGGCCAAGGTGGCCTGCGGCCTGCTCTTCCTCGGCCTGGTGACGCGGGCGGAGGACGCCGGGCAAGGGGGAGCGCCGCGAGCGGGGGCGGGTGGGGAGGGAGAACTGGACCTGGCCCAGACCGCCCGCGCCGCCTTCGGAGACGATTCCCCGGGCGAGGCCCCCGCCGCGCCGCACTCCGCGGAGACGGACTCGCCGTTCTTCGTGTCGGAACCGACCTCGTCCTCACCCGAGCCGGCCTTCCCTCTCCCCGCCGGCGAGCCCGCCGGCTTCGCGACGCCCGAGCCCGCGAGCTTCCCGATGCCCGAGCCCGACCCGGGCCGGCTGGTCATGGTGGAGCCCGGGTCGCCAGCGTTCGCCGAGTCGGAGACTCCGGTCTTTGCGGAGCCAGCCGCACTCGTGCCGCCAACCGAGCCCGCGAGCTCCGTGGCGCCGGGAGCGGAGTCCGAGCCGACACCCGCTCTCGCTTTCGCAGGGGTGGACGCCACGCCCACGAGCCCGGGGCTGACGGAATCACCCCCCGGGTTCGAGATCGACACCCCTCCCGGCTTTGCTACGAGCGCACCCTCGTTTGCTCCCCAGTCGGCACCCGACACGTTCGAAGACGTCACGCCCCCGCCTCCCGTGACCTACCCTGATCCGGGGCCCGTCGAGGTCGCCTCCGGGCCCGTCCCCGCCTCGCGCCCCTCCAAAGACGACCTGGCCGCCCTCGACGCCCTTTTGAACCCATCCGCCTCAGGGTCGGCCCTCGGTTCCGGCGAGAAGCCGAGGCCGCAGGAGCGATGGGAGCCCCAGTTCCGTCCGACGTCGGCGGGTCGGCCGAACCGTAAGCGAAGCTCGCCGGTGCTGGCGTGGGTCTTGGGGGGGCTGGGGTTCGCGGCCGCCATTGCCGGAGCCGGG
>DATMQU010000626.1:0-4397 GCA_035566715.1 Vicinamibacteria bacterium | reverse complement strand
GTGGTGTCCACGATCTGGGGGCCGATCGTGGACCACGACCACCGCGGGCGCCCGCGCGCCTTGCGCTGGGTGGCCCACGATGTCGAGGCCGTGAACTTCGGCCTCGCGCGTCTGGAGACCGCCCGCTCCCTGGACGAGGCCCTCGACCTCGCGGGCCGCGCGGGCATCCCCGCCCAGAATTTCGTCTGCGTCGACGCCAGCGGCCGCATCGGCTGGACGGTCATCGGCGCGATGCCCCGGCGGGTGGGCTTCGATGGCCGGCTGCCCGGATCCTGGGCCGACGGCGGGCGCCGCTGGGACGGCTGGCTCACCCCGGGGGAGCACCCGCGCCTCGTCGATCCCCCCAGCGGGCGCCTGTGGACCGCCAACCAGCGGGTCGTGGACGGCAGGATGGCGGAGCTGATCGGCGAGAGCTTCTACGACCTGGGGGCGCGCGCCCGCCAGATTCGGGACGACCTCTTCGCCCTCGACAAGCCCCGGGAGCTGGACATGCTGCGGATCCAGCTCGACGACCGCGCTCTCTTCCTGGCCCGCTGGCGAGATCTGCTCCTGCGCACGCTCAGCGCGGAGGCGGTAGCCCTCTCGCCCCGCCGGGCCGAGATGCGCCGCCTGGTGGAGGCCTGGGGCGGCCACGCTTCCGTCGACTCGGCCGGGTACCGCCTGGTGCGGGCGTTCCGGTCGAGCCTGGCGGAGCAGGTCCTGGGGGCGCTCCTCGCGCCCTGCCGTCGGGCCGACCCCCGCTTCGATCTGAAGCGGATCCCCCGCATCGAGGGGCCGCTCTGGGCGCTAGTGACGGAGAGGCCGCCCCACCTCCTGAGCCCGCGCTATCCGACCTGGGAGGCGCAGCTCCTGGCCGCGGTGGACGTCGCCCTCGAAGACGTGCGGCGGGACGGCTCGGACCTGGCCCAGCGTACCTGGGGCGAGAGGAACACGGCCCGCGTTCAACACCCGCTCGGCCGCGTGGTTCCCCTCCTCGGCCGCTTCCTCGACATGCCGCGGGAGCCGCTTCCCGGGGACAGCCACATGCCCCGCTTCCAGAGCCCCGAGGCGGGCGCCTCCGAGCGGATGGTGGTGTCCCCCGGCCGGGAGAAAGAGGGGTTCTTCCACATGCCTGGCGGCCAGAGCGGCCATCCCTTGTCTCCCCATTACGGGGACGGCCACGCGGCCTGGGTCCGGGGCGAACCCACGCCGTTCCTGCCCGGCCCCGCCGTGCACGTGCTGATCCTGGAGCCGTGGCCGCGCTCGCCGACATCTGCACGGTGACCTCGAGCGGCCTGGACCCGGAGGCCCGCCCATGAGAAACGCCGCGCTCATTATCCTGTTCCTGGGCCTCGTCGCGCCCGCGGGGGCGGGCGAGAAGGCCGACCGCGTCTTCGTCAACGGCCGGATCTGGACGGGAGATGAGGCGCATCCCCGCGCGGAGGCCCTGGCCGTAAGGGGAACGACGATCCTGGCCGTGGGGACCACCCAAGAGATCCGACGCCTGGCGGAGAAGGCGACCGAGGTGGTGGACCTGAAAGGCCGCTTTGCCGCCCCCGGTTTCATTGACGCCCACCTCCACTTCATGAACGGCAGCCTTGGACTGGATGAACTGGACCTCGCGGGGGCGGCGGGGGGAGAGGAGGTGCAGCGGCGCCTCGCCGCCTACGCGCGCGCCCACCCCGACCACCTCTGGCTCGTGGGCCGGGGCTGGGCGTACGGGGACTTTCCGGAGGCCCCCCATAGACGGCTGCTGGACGCCGTCGTCTCCGACCGGCCGGTCTGGCTCCGGGACCGGGATGGCCACTCGGGCTGGGCCAACTCGATCGCCCTTCTTCTCGCGGGGATCGACCGGCGGGCCCGGGACCCCGAGCACGGGCTCATCGTTCGGGATTCCGGGGGAGAGCCCACCGGTCTTCTGAAGGAAGCGGCCATGGAGCTCGTGCGGAGGAAGGTCCCCCTCCCCGGGGCGGAGGAGAGGTACCGGGCCCTTCGCAAGGGGCTCGACCTCGCCGCCTCGTACGGCCTCACGACCGTGCACGACGCCTCCTTCGACGAGGACGACCTGCCCGTCTTCGACCGCCTGCTGCGGGAGGGTGGGCTCAAGCTCCGGGTGTACGGTGCGCTCCCAATGGTCAAGGACCCCACGCCCGACGGCCTCGCTCACTATCGCGAACTGCAGGCCCAAAACCAGAGCCCGCGCCTCCGCCTGGGGGCGGTGAAGGGCTTCCTGGACGGGGTCGTGGACGCGAAGACGGCGGCCCTCCTCGAGCCCTACACGGGGGGCGGGACCGGCATCGTGAACTGGACGCAAGAGGACCTGAACCGTGCCGCCGCCTTCTACGATAAGGAGCGCTTCCAGATCCTGCTCCACGCCGTGGGGGACAAGGCCATCCGCATGGCCCTGGACGCCTATGCCTACGCGGCCCAGGTCAACGGCCCCCGCACGCGGCGCCATCGCGTCGAGCATGCGGAGGTGCCCACGAGCGCGGATCGTGCCCGCTTCAAGGCTCTGGGGGTGGTGGCCTCCACCCAGCCCCTCTTCGCCAACCCCGACCGCACGACCCTCCAGAACTACGCGGTGCTCCTGGGCCCGGAGCGGGCCGCCCAGGCCAACGCCTTCCGGCTCTGGGACGAGGCCGGGGTCGCGCAGGCCTTCGGCAGCGACTGGCCGGTCTTCTCCTGCGATGTGCTGAAAGGAATCTACTGCGCGGTGACGCGCATGACCCCGGAGGGGACGCCGGCGGGGGGCTGGCAGCCGCAGAACCGCATCTCCGCGGAAGCCGCCCTCCGGCACTTCACGAAAGACGCCGCCTACGCCAGCCTGGAGGAGAGCTTGAAGGGGACGCTTTCCCCCGGCAAGGTGGCCGACCTCGTGGTACTGTCGGACGACATTCTCGCCGTCCCTCCGGAGCGGATCCTCACCGCGAAGGTCCTCCTGACCGTGCTGGGCGGCCAGGACACCTATCGCGCCAAGGAGTTCTGACCATGGCCGTCTATACGGGCAAGGTGGTGGTGGTCACGGGCGCGTCCTCCGGCATCGGCAAGGCCCTCTGCCTGGCCCTGGCCGAGCAGCGCCCGCGCCTGGTCCTGGCCGCGCGGGACCAGGTCGCCCTCGACGCGGTGGCGGAGGGCTGCGCGGCCAAGGGGGCGGACACCCTGGTCGTTCCCACCGACGTGTCGTCTCCGGAGGCCTGCCGGGCCTTGATCGAGAAGACCCTCGAGCGCTTCAAGGCCCTGGACGTGCTCGTCAACAACGCGGGGATCGGCATGATCGCTCGCTTCGACGAGACCAAGGACCTCTCCGTCTACGAGCACTTGATGAAGGTCAACTACCTGGGCTCCGTCTACCCCACCTACCACGCCCTGCCCCACCTCAAGAAGAGCCGGGGCCAGATCGTGGCCATGGCCAGCCTGGCCGGCCTCACCGGCGTCCCCACCCGGACGGGCTACGCGGCCAGCAAGCACGCCCTCTTCGGCTTCTTTGACTCCCTCCGCATCGAGCTCGCGGGGACCGGCGTCTCCGTCACCGTGATCGCTCCATACTTCGTGCGCTCCGAGATCCACCGCCGGGCGGCGGGGCCGGACGGGCGGCCCCTGGGCACGAGCTCCATGCAGGAGTCGAAGATCATGACTGCGGAGGAGTGCGCGGCCCTTACCGTGCGCGCCATGGAGAGACGCCAGCGGCAGCTGGTCATGACCCTGAAGGGAAAGGTGGGCCGCTTCGTCCGGCTGCTCGCCCCCGGGGTGGTGGACGCGATCGCCCGCCGGGCCGTGGCCGCGGGCAAGTGACGTCCAGCGTGGGCAAAGGAGGGCGGGTGAGACGAGAGGTCCTGAAGGTCGCGGCGTTGGCGGCGCTGCTTCTGGCCGCGGCGTCTCCGTCCGCCGACGACCCCCGCCTCAAGGGCGCCTACCGATTCGAGGAGGGAGGGTGGATCTACGTCCACCTCGAGGGATCGCCCGCCCAGATTGGCTTCCAGCACGGGACGCTTCTCGCTCCCGAGATCGCGGACGCCCTTAACGCCGTCCGCCTCGACGCCACCCACCGGACCAGGCGTGACTGGGCCTTCTTCCGCGACGCCGCGCGCGACGTGCTCTGGCCGGGGACCGACGCCGAGTACCGGGAGGAGCTCGCGGGAATCCTGGAAGGGGCGCGGGCAAAGGGCGTGGCCCTGGACATCCACGACCTGGTCGCCCTCAACGCCTTCGAGGAGCTGCCCGACTACTACGTGCCTTGGCTCAACGCGCGGCAGAAGGCCACCCCCGCCCCGCGCCTGGTGAGCCCGGGCAACTGCAGCGCCTTCGTGGCCACCGGCAGCTACACCAAGGACGGCCGGATCGTCATCGCCCACAACAACTGGACGAGCTACTGGGCGGGCGCCCGCTGGAACGTGGTCTTCGACCTCGTCCCCGCCCAG
>DATMQU010000625.1:0-2873 GCA_035566715.1 Vicinamibacteria bacterium | reverse complement strand
CTTCAGGACCCTGAGCTCGAGATTGCCGTCGTCGAGGAGGATCTTGTCGCCGGGAGAGACGTCGTGGGGGAGGGGCTCGTAGGTGGTGGAGATCCTCTCCGGCGTCCCCTCCACTCTCTCATCGGTGGTGATGACGAGGCGCGCGCCCTCCCGCAGCTCGACCCCCTCGCCGCCCTTGACGTTGCCGATGCGTATCTTGGGCCCCGCCAGGTCCTGAAGGACGGCCACGGGCCGGTCCAGGCGGGCCGCGATCTCCCGCACCGCGTTCAGGACCTGGAGGTGCTGCTCCGGCTCGCCGTGGGAGAAGTTCAACCGCACCACGTCGACCCCCGCCCGGACGAGGCGCTCGAGCACCCTGGGGTCGCGCGAGGCGGGGCCGATGGTGGCCACGATCTTGGTGCGCTGCATGGCCGAGTATACCCGACCTCTCCGGCGAGGCGGGGAGCGGAGGGTTGAGGTCGTTCCGGTGCATCCTTGACGATGACGTGAGTCGACCGAAAGCCCGCCCGCAACGATCGGTCACGGCGGGCGCCGCGTCGGTTCGCCCCGGTCTTAGGCCCCTGGGCGCTCCCGAAGGTTTGACACTCCGTTCGGGGGAACGCTATAGTCTCCACGCTTTACCGTCGTTGCGCCCCCTGTCCGGGGTTCATAGAACTAGGTTCCCGCGCTTCGAGCTCAGCAGCGAACGCCATGCCCGGCTACGCCCCTATCCTGATCCTCGGCGCGGTCACCGTGGGGTTCGGGGTCTCCACCGCGATCCTCTCGCGCCTGATCGGCCGCCCCCGTCCGGATCCCGCCAAGACCTCGGTCTACGAGTGCGGGGTGCCGCCCATCGGCACCGCGCGGGAGCGCTTCCCGATCAAGTTCTACCTGGTCTGCATGCTCTTCATCCTCTTTGACGTGGATGCCGCCTTCCTCTACCCCTGGGCCCTCATCTTCCGGGAGCTGGGCCTCTTCGGCCTCCTCGAGATGGGCGTGTTCATCGCCCTCATCGGGGGCGGCTTCGTCTACGCCTGGAGAGTGGGAGCCCTCGATTGGTGAGTCCGGCCTGATGGAATTCACGCCCGAGAACAAGAGGAAATTCGACGAGATCCTGGAGCGCTATCCGGTGAAGCGCTCCGCGCTCCTGCCCGCCCTCTCCCTCGCCCAGGAGCAGTTCGGATATCTGAGCCAGGAGGCGATGGAGTACCTGGCCAAGCTGCTCGACCTCACCCCCGCCCAGGTCCACGACACTGCCAGCTACTACGCGATGTACCGCTTCCAGCCCGAGGGAGAGACGCTGCTCGAGTTTTGCACCACCCTCTCCTGCTCGCTGGGGGGGGCGGAGGGTCTGCTCCAGTCGACCTGCCGCAAGCTCGGGATCTCGGAGGGCGGCACCAGCGCGGACGGGAAATTCACGGTCAAGCGCGTGGAGTGCCTGGCCGCCTGCGGGGGCGCGCCCGCGGTCCAGGTGGACGGGGCTTGGCTCGAGGGGGCCACGGAAGCCGACATCGACCGGGTGCTCGCGGGGGAGACGGTACGGCGCCCATTCGTCTGGCCCCCGAGCCCGGGCGAGCACATCCTCTTCCGCAACGTCTGGAAGAAGAACTCCCAGGCCCTCGCCACCTACCAGGCGGGCGGGGGGTACGCCAACCTCAAGAAGTACCTCTCGATGAAGCCCGAAGACATTATCGAGACGGTCAAGAGGTCCAACCTGCGCGGGCGGGGGGGGGCCGGCTTCCCGACCGGACTCAAGTGGAGCTTCCTGCCCAAGGAGAACCCCAAGCCCCGGTACCTCTGCGTCAACGCGGACGAGAGCGAGCCCGGCACCTACAAGGATCGGGTCATCATCGAACAGGACCCCCACCAGCTCATCGAGGGCACGGTGGTCTCGTGCCACGCCATCCGTTCCCGCACCGCCTACATCTACATCCGAGGGGAGTTCCACGAGGGGGCCCGCATCCTGGAGAGGGCGCTCCAGGAGGCGCGGGCCGCCGGTTACGTGGGCCGGAACATCCTGGGCACGGGAGTGGATGTGGAGGTCCATGTCCACCGGGGCGCGGGCGCCTACGAATGCGGGGAGGAGACGGCCCTCCTGGAGAGCCTCGAGGGCAAGCGCGGCCAGCCCCGGATGAAGCCCCCCTTTCCCGCCAACGTGGGGCTCTACGGGAGCCCCACCATCGTCAACAACGTGGAGACCCTCATCTGCGTGCCCCTCATCCTGGAGAGGGGGCCGGAGTGGTTCGCCGGCTACGGGGTGGAGAAGAACGGGGGCCCCAAGCTCTACTCCATCAGCGGCCACGTGAAGCGGCCGGGGAGCTACGAGGCGCCCATGGGCCGGGTCACGCTAAGGGAGCTGATCTACGGCGACGGCTACGCGCAGGGGATCCGCGGGGGCCGGAAGCTCAAGGCGGTGGTGCCCGGCGGGTCCTCGACCCCCGTCCTGACCGCGGACGAGATCGACATCGGGATGGACTTCGAGAGCCTGGCCAAGGCGGGGAGCATGCTGGGCTCCGCGGGCACAATCGTGATGGACGACTCCACGTGCATGGTCTGGGCTGCCCGCAACCTGACCTACTTCTACAAGCACGAGTCCTGCGGCAAGTGTTCACCCTGCCGGGAGGGGACGGGCTGGCTGCTGCGGCTCCTGACCCAAATCGAGGAAGGGCAAGGAGCGTAGAAGGATCTGGACACGCTCTGGCGGGTGACCGACGCCATCGCGGGCAAGACCCTCTGCCCCTTCGGCGACGCCGCGGTCGCCCCCCCCCAGTCCAACCTCAAGAAGTTCCGGGAGGAGTTCGAATACCACGTGCGCGAGAAGCGGTGCTGGCGTGCGGTGGCGGGGACGTTCGAAGAGGCGCGGGCTCGACGCCTGGCGGGGGCGGCGCCCTGAT
>DATMQU010000624.1:0-4407 GCA_035566715.1 Vicinamibacteria bacterium | reverse complement strand
ACCCTCCAGCAGGTCCTGACCCGCCCCGACGAGTTCGATATTATCGCCACCCCGAACCTGAACGGCGACTACCTCTCCGACGCCCTGGCCGCCCAGGTGGGCGGCATCGGCATCGCCCCCGGCGGCAACATCAACTACGAGACCGGCCACGCCGTCTTCGAAGCCACCCATGGCACCGCCCCCAAGTACGCCAACCAGGACAAGGTGAACCCCGGCTCCGTCATCCTCTCCGGGGAGATGATGCTGCGCTACTTGGGCTGGACGGAGGCCGCCGACCGCATCGTGCGGGGGATGGACGGGGCCATCGGCGGGCGCGCCGTCACCTACGACTTCGCCCGCCTCATGGAAGGCGCGCGCGAGGTCTCGTGTAGCGGCTTCGCGGACGCGGTGATCGCCCACATGGGGGCTTGAGAGACCTCGAGAGGCCCTAACCCGGGGAGAGCCGGCTCAGGATGCGCGCGGCCAGCGGACCCGCCTCCGCCACGCAGGCGTTGATGGCGACGCCCCGGTAGGCGTTGCCCGCCAGATAGACCCCGGGAAGCCGCTCGAGCCGCGCCTCCGCCCGCGCCAGCCGGTCCAAGTGACCCACGGTGTATTGGGGGATCCCGCGCGGGTGCCGGAATATCCGGACCAGCACGGGATCGGCCTCGAGGCCCATGGTGAGCGCGAGGTCCTTCCGCACGAGGGAGAGGAGGGCGGCATCGTCGAGGGCGGGGGCGCCCTCGTCGTGGGCGCCCCCGATCATCGCGCGCAGGAGAGCGCGACCGGAGGGGGCGCGCCCGGGGTAGATGCTGGAGTCCCAGAGGACCCCGAGGATCCGGGGGCCCTCCCCCCGGGGAATCAGGAAGCCGAAGCCGTCCAGGGCGCGGGGCAAGCGCGACTCCTCGTAGCCCAGGCAGACGACAGCCAGGGCTGCGCTCGGGATCCCGCGGAGGAGGGAGGCGAGCTCTCCGTCCAGGCCCTCGACGACGCGGGCGCTCTCCCCCGCCCCCCCGGCCAGGACCACGGCGTCCGCCGCCACCACCCCTCCCCCCTCCAGCGCAAGCTCGTATCCATCCCCCGCGGGCGCGAGGCCGCGGACGAGGACGCCGGTCTTGAGGGCGTCCCCCCGGGCGCGGGCCAGGGCCCGCACGAGGGTTTCCGTCCCGCCCCGAAAGGAGGTGAGGCGCCCGAGGGGAGCGCCCAGGGGGGCCGTTCTCTTCGTTTTCCGCTTGGCCCAGGTCTTGGCGAGAAGAGCGCGGAGGAGGCCTCCGTGGTCGGTCTCCATCGTCCACATCGCGGGGAAGCAAGCCCGGAGGGAGAGACGCCGGGAGTCGCCCCCGAAGACCCCCGACACCATGGGGTCGATCAAGGCCTCCGCCGCCTCCCGCCCGATGCGCCGGGAGGCAAACTCGTGGATCGTCTCGTCCCCCTCCGGTCGCGGCCGGGCCAGGGGCTCGAGGGCCAGGCGCAGCTTTCCCGGCCAACTCAGCAGGCCGCTCGTGAGGAACGCTCCCGGTCCGCCGGGCAGGGGATGGAGCCGCCCCCTCCGGAAGATGTAGCGCTTGCGGGCGTGGTCGTGGCTCGGCAGAAGCTCGCCCTCGAGGCCCAGTTCGCGGACGAGATCCAGGGTCTCGGGCGCGCTGTCCAGGAAGCCGTTCGGGCCCGCTTCCAGGAGATACCCGTCCCGGACCTCGCTTCTGATGTTCCCCCCCGCCCGGGGGGAGCGCTCCAGCACGAGCGCCTCCACGCCGCGGGCGCGTGCTCCCTTTTGGCCGAGGGCCTGGGCCAGGGCCAGGCCGGCCACGCCCCCCCCCACGATGGCCACCTGCTTCACGGGTGCTCCTCGAGGTGCCGCTCCACCAGACGGGCCAGGGCCTCGATGAAGAGGGGGTGGGTCCCCAGGGGCTCGCTGCGGCGATAGTCCGTGATTCCCGCCCGTCGGGCCCGGCCCGCGAAGAGGATGTCGATCTCGTAGAGGGTCTCGATGTGGTCGGAGACGAAGGAGAGAGGGACGACCAGGACCTCCCGCACGCCCTCCCCCCCCAGCCGGTCCAGAATCTCGTCCGTGCCGGGGCCGATCCACCTCACGGGCCCGGTCCGGGATTGGTAGCCGAGGAGGTGCCGGTTGGGGAGGGCGAGGCGCGAGAGGACCCCCTCCCGGGTCGCCTCTATGTCGCGCACGTAGGGGTCCCCGGCCGCGACGAGTTTTTGCGGCAGGCCGTGGGCGCTGAAGAGGAGCACGACCCCCTCCCGCCTCCCGGCGGGAAAGCCCAGAAGCGCCCGCCGGACGGTGTCGGCGAGGGCGTCGAGGTATGTCGGCTCCGTGGCGTAGGAGGCGATGCCGCTCACCCGGAAGCGGCCCTCCCAGGCCGCTCGGGAGAGCCACCGCCGAAGCTCCCGCTCCGACGACCCCGTGGTCGCCCGCGAGTAGTGCGGATAGAGGGTGAGGGTCACGACCCTCTGGATCCCCGCCCCCGCCAGGGCCAGGAGCGCCTCCTCCGTCGTCGGGTGCCAATAGCGCATGGCGATGAAGGTGCGGAACCGTCCCCCGTCGCGGCCGAGGCGGACCTCCAGGGCTTCGGCCTGGGCGCGGGTGAAGCGGAGCTGGGGCGAGCCCCCCCCGATGAGCGCGTAGTTCCGGCGCACGAAGGGACCGCGGGCCTTGGCGATGAGGCGGGCCAGGAAGGGCTGGAGGGAGCTCCCCAGGGGGAGTTCGATGATGTCGCGGTCCGAGAAGAGGTTCACGAGGAAGGGCTCGACGGAGGGGAGGTCCGGGGGTCCTCCCAGATTGAAGAGCAGGACGCCGATGGGCGGCGCCGAACCCACCGCGCCCATCTTCAGATGGTCCGGGAGAAGACCGGCTTGTCCGCCGCCTTGGCCCGCAAGTAGCGGTCGAAGACCATGCAGACGTTGCGGACGAAGAGCCGCCCCCGAGGGGTGACGAGGAGGCCCTCCGGGCTCGCCTCCACGAAGCCGTGGGCCACCGGGCCCGCCTGGAGCTCCGCGAGCTCGGGGGCGAAATAACGGTCGAAGTCGACGCCGAAGCGGGCCTCGACCAGGGCGCGGTCCAGGTGAAAGTTGCACATGAGCTCGGCGATCACGTGGGCGCGAAGCTGGTCGTCCGCGTCCAAGAGGTATCCCCGCTCGATCGGAAACCGCCCGGCCTCGATGGCCGCGTAGTAGACGCTCAGCTTCTTCGTGTTTTGGGCGAAGGCCGCGCCCACGCGCCCGATCGCGGAGACGCCCAAACCGACCATGTCCTTGGCCGGTCGAGTCGTGTACCCCATGAAGTTTCGGTGCAGCCGTCTCTCCTCGGCCGCCCGTGCCAGCTCGTCCTCGGCGAGCGCGAAGTGGTCCATGCCAATCTGCCGGTAGCCGGCGGCCAGGAAGCGCTCCATGGCCTCCAAGAAGAGCTCGATCTTCTGCTCCCGCGAGGGCAGATCCTCGGGGCGGATCCGCTTCTGGTTGCCCCGGATCCAGGGAACGTGGGCGTAGGAGTAAACCGCCACCCGGTCCGGTCGCAGGGCCACCACCGCCTCCACCGAGCGGCCGAAGGAGGCCCGGGTCTGGAAGGGCAGCCCGTAGATGAGGTCGACGTTGATGGACGCGAAGCCGAGCGCGCGGGCGACCTCAAAGAGGGCGCGGGTCTCGGGCTCGCCCTGGATGCGGTTGATCGCCTGCTGCACCTCGGGCGTGAAGTCCTGCACGCCCAGGGAGAGCCGGTTGAAGCCCAACTCCCGGAGCCGCTCGATCTGCTCACGGCTGGTGACCCGGGGATCCACCTCGATCGCGACCTCCGCCCCCGCCTGCACGTCGAACCGACGCGTCACCGCCTCGTGGAGGGCCGTCATCTGGGCCACGGAGAGGTAGGTGGGCGTCCCGCCCCCCCAGTGGTACTGCACGACCCTCCGGCGCCCCTTGAGCCCCGCGGCCAGCATGTCGATCTCGCGCTTGAGGTAGGCGAGGTAATGGTCCGCCACCTCCCGCCGGCGGGTGATGATGACCATGCACCCGCAGAAGGAGCAACGCTCCTCGCAGAAGGGCAAGTGGAGGTAGAGGGAGAGCGGCTCCTCCCGGGCTTCCGCGGCGGCCTCGAGCTGCCGTCGGTAGGCGGCTTCGTCGAAGGAGCTCGCGAACTCCACCGCGGTGGGGTAGGACGTGTAGCGCGGGCCCGGTCGATCGTACTCGCGCAGAAGCTCCGCCGTGACCCCCCCCGGGCGGGGAGCGGGCCCGGGCTCGCCGGGTGGCGTCTTGCCGACGTTCATGACGCGCTCCTGGTGGAAAGCTCTCGCACCGCGTCCACGAGCACCCGCGCGTGGTCGGGCGGGGTCGCAGGCAGGATTCCGTGGCCAAGGTTGAAGACATGCCCGGGGGAGGAGCCGGGCCGCTCGCCCTCCGCAGCCCCCTCCTCCGGCAGGCGGGCCT
>DATMQU010000623.1:0-3311 GCA_035566715.1 Vicinamibacteria bacterium | reverse complement strand
GCCGGTGTTCACGCGCAACGCGCTCGCCCCCGTGAATCCCGCGCGCACCAAGTTCGTCAGCTTCGACACCATCCCCCCCGCGCCGGAGATCATGCGGGCGGGCAAGGTCCAGGTCCTGATCGGACAGAAGTACTTCGGATGGGGCAGCGAGCCGGTCCGGATTCTGGCCGGGATCAAGGCCGGCCGGCCGCCGGCCAGGAGCGTCATCGACTCCGGAGTGGACGTGGTGACGCCCGAGAACCTGGAGGCGTACGTCACGGAGTGGGCCAAGCTGGAAAAGCCCTGACCACGGGGGTGGAGTGGGGCGGGAGGCCCGGCCCCGAACGGGGGAGAGTAGGGCCCGCGCGGGGGAGGAGGAGTTCGCCCAGAATGCGGAGCCGGCCCCCGGTGGCGCCGCACACGCTGCGCAACGCCGCCGGCGTCGAGGTCACGATCGGCGAGCTGGGCGGGGTCATCCGCTCCCTGCGCGTTCCCGACCGCCACGGCCAGGGGGCCGACGTCGTGCTGGGCTTCGACGCCGAGGAGGACTACGCCCGGGCGGGCCCCGCCTTCGGGGGCATCGTCGGCCGCTACGCGAACCGCATCGCCAAGGGACGCTTCACGATCGAGGGGGTGGAGTATCGTCTCTCCCTCAACGACGGAGAGAACCATCTGCACGGCGGGTTCCGGGGCTTCGGCCGGGTCCGCTGGGCCTCGCAAGCGGCGGTGACCCCGGAGGGCCCGGGCGTCCGGTTGACCTATGCGAGCGGGGACGGCGAGGAGGGCTATCCGGGAGACCTCGCCGTGACCGTGCTCTACACCCTGAGCGAGGCCAGCGAGCTCTGGATCCGCTACGAGGCCGTCACCAGCAAGGACACCGTCTTGAACCTCTCCTGCCACCCCTACTTCAATCTGGCCGGAGAGGGGGAGGGGAGTATCCTCGATCACGAGTTGACGATCGAGGCGGACCGCTACACGCCGGTGGGCCCCGGCCTCATCCCCACCGGCGCCCTCGCCCCCGTGGCCGGCACCCCCCTGGATTTCAAGAAGCGCACGGCGATCGGAGCCCGCATCGGTGCCGACGATCCGCAGCTGGCCCTCGGCAAGGGTTACGACCACAATTTCGTCCTGAACGGCGAAGCGGGCGCGCTCCGCCGCGCGGCCTCGGTGTGGGAGCCCCGGCGCGGCCGGGTGCTTGAGGTGCTCACCTCCGAGCCGGGGCTGCAGTTCTACTCCGGCAACGGCCTGGACCGCTCCCCCCTCGGCAAGGGCGGGAAACCCTACCGCGGGCGCTCCGGCTTCTGCCTCGAGACCCAGCACTTCCCGGACTCTCCGAACCAGCCGGCGTTCCCGACCACGCGGCTCACGCCCGGTCAGAGGTACGAGAGCACCACCGTCTACCGGTTCTCCACGGACCGCGCGGGCTGAGGGGGAGCGCCCGGAAGCCCGCCGCCGGACTTTTCCTAGGAGGAGGGCGGAAGGCTCACGCCCTCCCGCCCGAGACCGAGCGCCACCCGGCTCTCGAAGCTCAGATAGCTGACGAGCATCGTGAGCTGGAGGATGCCGCGGTCGTCGAGTCCCTCGGGGCGGAGGGCGTCGAGGTGCTCCTTGCGCGCCGTCCAGGGCCTCTCGGTGAGGCGGGCGGCGTGCTCCAGGAGTAGGCGCTCCCCGGGGGGGAGTCCGGCCGGGACCTGGCCGCGGTTCAGGGCCTCGCCGAATGCGGCATCGTCGCCCAGCTGGGCCAGGCTCCGCCGGTAGGAGCGGTAGCCGGCGGGACAGCGGTCCAAGCTGGACACGAAGAGGGCGATCCGGAACCGCGTGACCGCCGGCAGGCCCGGGGTGGGTCGGAACTGGAAGGCCCGCCACTTCGAGGCCAGGGCGCAGGCCTCCGGGTTGCCGGCCAGGACGCGGTAGAAAGCGCCCGCCTCGTCCTCCGGCCCGTCCGCGCCGGGGTCGAGGACGGGGGGAGGCGGCGCGGGCCGCGGGCCCGCCTCTCGCGGCCGGAAGGCGGGCAGCGGGCTCTCATACTCGAACCGGATGCCGAGCCCGTCCGCCATGCGGTTCAAGTAGTTGAAATGGGCGCAGCCCAAGACCACGTGCAGGATCTCTTCTTCCCGGAAGCCCGCCCGCTCGAGGCCCTCCAGGCCGGCCGGGTTCAAAACCCAGGGCGCGTGGCTGAGCGCGTCCACGAACTCCAGCATCGTCCGGTCGCGGGGGGAGAGCCCGGCCTGGCGGAAGTCCGCCTTCATCCGGCGGGCCAGGAGCTCGTTGTCGGTGGCGGCACGCAGAAACTCTGCGTGAGCCGTCACTCAATAGAAGCAGTTGTTGGCGGAGGAGGTGACGGTGTTGATCATCTCCCGCGTGGCCCAGGGGAGCGAGCGCGGGCTCCAGTGGATGGCCGTGCTCATTCCGAAGGCCAGCCCTAGCCCTTCCGGGTCGAGGCTGTGCGACTTGACGATGTTCGCCACGTCCCCCGTGGGGGGCGTGTAGACCGCGGGACGATCCCCCCCGCCGGCGCGCAAGCGGGCGTACACCTCCCGCAACTCCCCCTCCGCCGCGGCAACGCCGATCATCCGTATCCAGCCGTCTCCGGCCGGAGGGCCTTCCTTGACTTTGGTAACACTCTCCACGGCCCCCATGATAACCGCCCTGACAAGGGGGGGCTTTGCACGCACGCCCGTAGAGCCTATGGTCACCCGCTCTTAGGAGTACGGCCGCGGTTCTCCGGGCCGCGCCTAGGCGTTCCCTCCCCGATCGCGTAAGCTGCTCCCCCGGAAGCGCCTTGCGGGGGCGAACCCAACCCCAAGAGGCTCGTTCCACCGACTGGAAGGAGAATTGCTTCCCGGCCAAGCGTCCCGGGCGTACCCAAGCCCCCGGGACCGGACTGGATCAGGGTCGGGAAGGAGCGATGGCGGACACCCGGGACGCCGTGCGACGCGAGCGGTGGCTGGCTGCGGGCGGCCTCGCCCTGGGCCTGAACAGCGTCTATCTCGCCGCGCGCAGCGATCCCACGCTCCTTTATTTCGGCAATGTCGTGCTGCACCTGGTTCTCGGCGTCGCGGTCACGGCCGCGCTCGTGCCCCTCCTCCGGCGCCATTTTTCCGCCTTCGGTCCGCTCCTGAAGGCGGCCGCCCTCTGCCTCCTGGCCGCCGCTGCGCTCGGGCTGTTTCTGATGATCTTCGGAGCCACCCGGCCCTACCGGTGGGCGCTCTATGCCCACATCGGCAGCGCGGGTCTGGCCGCGCTCTTCGCGCTCGGGCACGTGCTGGGGCGGGCGGCCGCTAGCCCCCGGGCCCTCGATGCGAGCCGGGCCATGGTCGCCGGGGCCTGCC
>DATMQU010000622.1:0-5379 GCA_035566715.1 Vicinamibacteria bacterium | reverse complement strand
CTCTGCCTTCCCCGCGAAGCCACCATCCGGGAGGCTCGGGAGTTCACCCAGAAGCACAACATCACCGGCATCCTGATCGAGGAGACGCGGGGCAGCAACGTCCTGGCGGGCCTGCTCTCCAACCGGGACATGCCGTGGCGGCCGATCAACGAGGGCCGGCGGGTGAACGAGTTCATGACCCCGCTCGCCAAGCTTGTCACCGGCTCCCCCGAGATCGGAGTGGAGGATGCGGAGCGACGGATGTTCGAGCACCGCATCGAGAAGCTGCCCCTGGTGGACGACCGCGGCCAGATCCGGGGCCTCATCACTAAGAGGGACATCATCCTCGCCCGCCAGCGGCCCTTCTCCACCAAAGACGGCAAGGGACGGCTCCGGGTGGGGGCGGCCATCGGGGCGCGGGGGGACTTCTTGGAGCGGGGAGCGGAGCTGGTCAAGGCGGGCGCGGACGTCCTGGTCATCGACATCGCCCACGCCCACTCGGAGGTGATGCGGCAGGCCGTGGAGCGCTTCCGGGCCCAGTTCCCGGACGTCGAGCTCGTGTGCGGAAACGTGGGGACCGCGGCCGGGGCCGAGTTCCTGAGGGACCTCGGGGTGGACGGCATCAAGGTCGGGATCGGGCCCGGCCGGGGATGCCGGACCCGCCTCGAGACCGCGGCCGGCGTCCCCCAGCTCCAGGCCATCCGCGAGGCCTGGTGTGCGGTGGGGGACTCGGTGCCCATCATCGCGGACGGCGGGATCAAGGAGGACAAGGACATCTTCCTGGCCTTGATGTGCGGGGCGTCCTCGGTGATGCTCGGGAGCATGCTCTCCGGCACCGACGAGGCCCCCGGCCACATGATCGAAGACCCCGGCACGGGGGAGAAGCGCAAGATCTACCGGGGCATGACCTCGCCCCAAGCCGTCTTCGAGGCCCTCTACGACGACGAGAGCACGGACGCGGTGACGGCCGCGCTGGACGTTCCCGCCGAAGGCCAGGAGATCCAGATCCCCTACAAGGGGACGGTGGTGGATATCCTGCGCCGGATCCGTGGTCACCTGCGCTCGGCGGTGAGCTACGGGGGAGCGGAGGAGCTGGCCGAGGTGCGGGCCCGGGTCACGCCCGACCCCCTCAAGTACTTGATCCCGCTCTCGGAGGCCGGGCGGCGCGAATCCTACGACCGCTAAGCCTCGACCCCCGCACGCCCTCGCCCAGGCGGGCTCAGCGACGGGCGAGGATGGCGAGCACCTCGTCGCGTCGCGCCTTCGCCCGCGCGACCAGGGCCTCGACCTCCGCCGCCACCGCTTTCCGGAAGGGCTCGTCCTCGAGGCCGGGCAGGTTCGTGGTCACGTTCCTGGCCGCCCCCCAGATGCCGGCTTCCAGGGACTTGGCGCCCACCTCGAGGTCGGACCGCGAGGCCAAGTTGCCGTGCGCGGCCATCTCCACCATGGCCTCCCAGCAGCCGTCGGCGAGGCGCATGGTCCGGAGCGGCACCTCCACCGTCTTCTTCAGCCCTTCCCGCAGGCACTGGAGACGGTGGGCCGCTTGCTCCGGCGTATCCTTCGGCATCCCCGACGCCGCCATGTACTCGTTGAAGGCGGCGGCGTCGGCGTCGATCATGGGTATGAGATCGGTCATGGCCTGATGAAGGGGAGGGATGATCCGCCGCATAACGGCGTCCTTGTCTTCGAACTTCTTCTTTCCATATGTCGTCCCGCCCACCATGGCGCCGAGGGCGGCGCCCATGGCCGCGCTCAACGCCGCCGCCGAACCGCCCCCGGGGGCGGGAGCCCGGGAGCCGAGGAGCTCCACGAAGGTCCGGACCGACCCTCCGGCGAGCGGCTCCTCGGCCTTGTCCGCGATCATGTACTCGATGATGCGCCTCTCCGCCCGGAAAGGCGAGACCGAGCTCAACCCCAGGCGCTCCACGGCTAAGCGGATCTTCTGCCCCTCGTCCAGGATGAAGAGGTCCTCGCGGGCGATGTAGTAGTCGGCCGCGGCCAGCAGGGCCTGGAGGGGGATCAGCCCCACGAGCTCTGACCCCGCCACCGCCACTCTGAGCTTCCGCGCCTCCTCCACGCAGGCCTCGAACGCGACGTGGGGCGGAGTGACGGTGTAGTCGTCCAGGTTCATGGAGACCTGGGCCATGCCGTATTCCTCCACGTACCACCCGATTCCCTTCACGGCCTTCAGCTTGCCGGGCGCGTCGGGGCCGCGGCCCTGCTCGCGCACGCTCAAGGCGATGCGATGGGCTTGCTCCTTGGTCCCGAGGATGTTCACGTTGTAGGCGATCAGGAAGAAGCGCGCCCCCGCGGCGGTGGCCCCCCAGCCGGGGAGAAAAGCGGTCGGGCCGAAGTCCGGCCGCCATTCCGGGCGCAAGATCTTTTCCGCCAGGCCCTCGTACTCCCCGGCGCGGATCTGCTTGAGGCTCCTTCGGTGGGCTTCGGTGGCGGCCGCCTCGTAGAGGTAGACGGGGATGCCCAACTCCTCGGCCGCGCGCTGCCCGAACGCTCTCGCGCACGCCACGCAGTCGGCCAGGCTCACCCCCGAGACGGGCACGAAAGGGCAGACATCCAGGGCTCCCATCCGGGGGTGCGCTCCCTGGTGGCGCCGCATGTCGATGCGTTCCTTGGCCACGCGCGCGGCGTTCAGGGCGCCCACGACCACCGCTTCCGGGGAGCCCACAAACGTGTACACCGTGCGGTGGGTGGACTGTCCGGGATCCACGTCCAGGAGGTTGCAGCCCGGGGTCTGGCGGATGCTCTCGGCGATGGCGTCGATCACAGAGCGGTCTCGCCCCTCGGAGAAGTTGGGCACGCACTCGACCAGCCTACGCAAACTCAACCCGCTCTCGCGGCAGGGAGGAAGAAGAGGCGGGGGGGGCGTCGGCCAAGACGCATCGCCTCATGTGCTTGACGCGGTGGCTCCGGACGGCACGCGTGCGCGATCTTCCTGCGGTTCCCCCGAGGGCCATGACCGCCATGCTAGCAGGGTCAGCGGCCCGGGGCTTCGGTTTGACCGCAAGAATGGGGGCTTTGTGCCGCCCTCCCGCCGCTCTATCCTGGACCCGGAGGCAGAAGCCATGAGCAGGGGGGACGGGCTCACCATCTCGGCCCGCCTCGCCCAGCTGCCCTGGGCGGAGATCGAGGCCGCGCTCTGGGAGCGCGGCTACGCGAGGACGAACCCTCTGCTGACGGGGGAGGAGTGCCGCCACCTGGCCGCCCTTTACCCGAACGACGGGCTCTTCCGCAGCCGCGTCGACATGGGCCGCCACCGCTTTGGCCAGGGCGAGTACAAATACTTCGCGAGGCCGCTGCCTCCCCTCGTAAGGGCGCTCCGGACGCACGCCTATCCTCACCTCGCGCGCATCGCCAACCGCTGGATGGAAGCCCTTGGCTCCCCCGCGCGCTACCCCCCGCGCCACCCCGCGCTCCTGCGGCTCTGCGCCGCGCACGGCCAGACCCGGCCTACTCCGCTTCTGCTGCGCTACGAAGCCGGCGGCTACAACTGCCTGCACCAGGACCTCTACGGCGCGCTCTTTTTTCCCCTGCAGATCGCCGCCTTCCTCAGCCGGCCCGGGATCGACTACACGGGGGGGGAGTTCCTGCTCGTGGAGCAGCGCCCCCGCGCACAGTCGGTGGGGGAGGCCCTGCTCCCCGGCCAGGGTGAGCTGGTGATCTTTACGACCGCCCACCGGCCGGCCCGCGGGGCCCGGGGCCATCACCGCGTGAACGTCCGCCACGGACTGAGCCGCGTCCACACCGGCCGCCGCTACGCGCTGGGCATCATCTTTCATGACGCTCGTTGAACCGCCGGGAGGCCCCGGTCTGTCGTACCATTTTGGGCGGGGAAGCGGTGGAGGGGCGGTGAACCGACCGGCCAAGGACGCATTCGCGCGGGTCGAAGAGGAGATTCTGCGGGAGCGGGCCGCCGCTCTCAAGCGCATTTCGGAAGCGCTCGCGGAGCTGCTTTCCGAGCTCGGCGCCCTCGGCGCCCCCCGGGGCCAGCTCTCGGGCCCCGAGCGCGCCTCCCGGGCCACCGCCTACCGCGCGCTCTGGGAGCGGGCCCGGCTCTACCGCTGGTATCTTGAAGTTCAAAGGGAGGCCCTCGGCCTCCGCGGACACGACGTGCTCGACGAACTCTATCCGCGTCCGGCCCCGATCCTCGAATGAGCCCCCCGCCCGCCGTGACCACGCGCCTCGAACCATGAACGGGGATATCACCCACGAAGAGAGGACGCGCCTGCTCGCCCAGGCCATCGCGCGCGAGAGCCCCGAGCCCGGGGCGCCCTTCCCCTGTCCCTACCTGCCCGGCCGGATGGCGCGCCAGGTCACCCTCGTGCCCACCCCCCTGGTCGCGGGGGCATACCACTCCCTCATGGACCTGAACTTCCGGCGGCTCGGCCTCGTGTTTTATCGCCCCGACTGCGAGGGCTGCGGGGAATGCCGGATGGTGCGCGTGCCCGTGAGCGCGTTCCGGCCCTCCCGGGGCCAGCGGCGATGCTGGACCCGCAATGCCGATCTGACGGTGGAGGTCGGCCGCCCCGTACCCACCGAGGCCAAGCGCCGCCTTTACAAGCGCTACCTCGACCACCGGCATGACGGGCAGATGGACGGCTCGCCCTCCGAGTTTCACGGGTTCCTCTACACCTCGAGCGTTCGGACCGTAGAGATCGTTTACCTCTGGCAGGGCCGCCTCCTGGGCGTGGGGCTCGCCGACCTCGAGCCCCAGGCCATGAGCGCGGTCTATTGCTACTTCGACCCCGACGCGGAATCGCGCTCCCTGGGTGTCTTCAACGTTCTCCGCATGGTCGAGGAATGCCGGCAGCGGGGGCTGCCTTACCTCTACCTCGGGTACTACGTGAGGGGTTGCGGCCGGATGAGCTACAAGGCCGGCTACCGGCCCTGTGAGATACTAGATCGCACCGGACGGTGGGTCCGGGAAACGTCCGAAAATAGGACAGGGAGCGGCCGCTAGGGACTGGAAACGCAGGACTTCCCGGGGAGGACTGCCGGGAGCAAACCGGGTGTGAAACTTGCATCACCTGGTTGCCATGGGTTCGCGAATCGGCCCCGGTCGGAGCGGTCTGACCACCCTGATGGGGGTGATCTGGTGACGAGCGAATCCGATCGCTTCGCGCCCACCTCCGCGAACGCGCCGGCCGCGGAAAAGAGGCCCGCCGTCGAATGGCCTTTGCTTACTGACCCCGGGGCCCTCACGGAAGGACGGATGGCCCCCGCCCTCCCCTCGCCGCCGCGCTGGGTCCTCGAGAGCCGGACCGAGACGGGCAGCCAGCTGCGCCGGGTGCCCATCCACCCCCTGCCCTTCCGCATCGGCCGCCGCCCCGGTCTGGATCTCACGCTTCCCTCCCTGGCCGTCTCCAAGACCCACGCGGAGATTTA
>DATMQU010000621.1:0-4241 GCA_035566715.1 Vicinamibacteria bacterium | reverse complement strand
GAGGAGCTGGGGCGGGTGAAGAAGTGGAAGCGCGAGCACTTCCGCCGACGCAAGGACGGGAGCCTGTTCCCGGTGGAGCTCCTTTCCGACGTGGTGATGGACGCGGGCGGGCATCCCGTGGGCATGGTGACTCTTTGCGAGGACCTTACCGAGCGCAGGCGCGTCGAGCAAGCCCTACGCGAGAGCGAGGAGCGCTATGCCTTGGCGGTACGGGGTGCCAACGATGGACTCTGGGACTGGAACCTAAAGACCGACGAAGTGGACCTCTCTCCGCGCTGGAAGGAGATGCTCGGCTACGAGGATCATGAGATTGGGAGGTCGGCTCTGGAGTGGGTCGGCCGGATCCACCCCGACGACGTGGAGCGCGTGAAGGCCAAGGTGGCCGCCCACCTCAGCCACCGCACGCCCCGCTTAGAGGACGAGCACCGGATGCGCGCCAAGGACGGCAGCTATCGCTGGGTGCTCGTTCGTGGCTACGCCGTCCGCGACGCCGAGGGATGTCCCTACCGCATGACCGGCGCGCAAACCGATGTGACGGACCGACGGACCTACGACCCCCTGACCGGCCTGCCCAACCGGGCACTATTCATGGAGCGGCTCTCCCAAGCCCTGGCCCGATCAAGGCGTGGGAGCGACGCCCTTTTCGCGGTGGTCTTCATCGACCTCGACCGCTTTAAATCAGTGAACGACACCCTGGGCCATCTCGCGGGCGACCAGCTTCTGGTCGAGGTGGCGCGCCGCCTCGAGACCTGTCTGCGGCCGGGGGACGGGGTGGGCCGGCTCGGGGGAGACGAGTTCGCAATCCTGGTCGAGCCGATCAAAGACGTCAGCGATGCCACGCGGGTGGCCGCGCGCGTGCAGAAGGAGTTGGCCCGGCCCTACGCTATCGAGGGGCGGGAGGTCGTCAGCTCCGCGAGCGCGGGCATCGCCTTATCCGTCACCGGATACGAGCGTGCGAACGACATCCTACGGCATGCCGACGCTGCCATGTCCAGGGCCAAGGCCCTCGGCCGGGACCGCTGCGAGCTGTTCGACGAGACGATGCGGGAGCGCGCGATGGGCATGTTGCAGCTCGAGGCGGATCTGCGTCGGTCAATCGAGCGCGGCGAGCTCCGGGTGGACTACCAACCCATCGTGTCCCTGGCCAGCAAGCGCCTGGATGGCTTCGAGGCCCTGCTTCGCTGGCAGCATCCGGAACGGGGCCTTCTGCTGCCGGCGGACTTCCTCCCCCTGGCGGAGACGACGGGGCTGATCGTTCCCATCGGAATCTGGGTCCTGCGCGAAGCGTGCGCACGCGCCCAGAGTTGGGGGTCGGAGATACCGCTGACCATGAACGTCAACGTCTCTCCGCGCCAGCTCGCGAACCCGGAGTTCGTGCGGGTGCTCCGTGGGATCCTGGCGGAAACGGGCCTCTCGCCGGGGCGATTGAGGCTCGAGATCTCGGAGGAGGTCTTCCTGGACGGTGTCGCCTCGGTTCTCGAGGACCTTCACCGCTTGGGCGTTCGCCTCGGCCTCGACGACTTTGGGACCGGGCGCTCCACCCTGGCCTCCTTGCGCCACTCTCCGGTCGACACCCTCAAGCTCGACCGCTCCTTCGTCACGGAGCTGGGAGCCGACGAGGAGGGTGGGGCTCTTGTCCGCGGGATCCTGAGCCTCGCTCACGGCCTTGGGCTCAGCGTGGTGGCGGAGGGCGTCGAGAACGATGCTCAGGCCGCCCGCCTGACCGCGCTCGACTGCGAGGCCGGCCAAGGCCACTACTTCTCGCGGCCGGTGGATGCCGAGGCGGCGGGAGGAATGGTGGCCTCGGTTCCCCGACAACCTCCGGCCCCCGCGGAGACCCCCTCGAGGCCAGTAGAGGGGGCCGTTCGGGGCAGCCTGCGGTAGCGAGGGCGTAATGATGAGAAGCCACCCTCCGCCGCTGCGCGTGGTCGCGCTGGGGGGCGGCACCGGCCTCCCCGTCGTGCTTCAGGGGTTGAAGCGCGCCCTCTTCCCCCCCGATTGGCCCCCGCCGCGGGGACGGGACTGCCTCACGGCCGTGGTCACCGTGGCCGACGACGGCGGTAGCTCGGGACGCTTGCGCCGGGCCTACCGGGTGCTCGCGCCGGGGGACGCGCGCAACTGCCTGCTGGCTTTGAGCGAAGGCGACGGACCCATGGCCGCGCTGTTTCGCTTCCGGTTCGGCGGCGACGCTGAGGTGGGGGGGCATAGCCTCGGGAACCTGATCCTAACGGGGCTGAGCGAAGTCGAAGGCGACCTTGCTCGGGCGACAGAGCGAGCCGGCCATATGCTGGCGGCCCGCGGGCGCGTTCTCGTTGCCACGAAGGAGGATGTGAGGCTGGCCGCGTTGTATGAAGACGGCACGGAGATCGTGGGCGAATCCGCCATCGCCGCCGCGGGCCGGCCTATCCGGCGGGTGCGTCTCGTGCCGGAGGGTGCCGCCGCGCCGGCTGAGGTGGTCGCGGCCATCCAAGCGGCCGACTTGGTCGTGATCGGCCCCGGCAGCCTGTACACCAGCTTGATGCCGGTCCTGCTCGCCCAGGGCCTGGTCCCCGCGATCGCTGCCTCCCAGGCGCGGGTGGTGCTCGTGATGAACTTGATGACGGAGCCGGGTGAAACCGACGACTACACCGCCGCCGACCACGTACAGGCGATCCGACGCCATGTGCCGGGGTTGCCACTGCACGACGTGCTTCGCAACGAGACCCCCCTCGGCGAGGAACGGATCCGCCGGTACTCAATGGAGAGGGCGGCTCCGGTAACCCTGGATCTGGGGGCGCTAGCCGCCCTCGCCTGCCGCATCGTGAGGCGAGACCTGGTCGCGGAGGGTGACAAGGTTCGACACGACCCCGGGAAGCTGGCGGCGGCGATCCTGGAGTCGGGGGCCGGCGTGGGTGGCCGGGTCGTGGAGCCGCACCCGGAAGGAGCGGCGCGGTCGGGTGAGGATGTGCCGATGAGGGCCAGGGGGTCGGGTACTTCCTAGAGGCGGCCGCGACGGTGACGGCCCGCACAAACGGGAGCACGGGTGGTTCATCATGCGCATTAGCGTTTTGGGCCTGGGGCACGTGGGGTGCGTGACCGGCGCCTGCCTCGCCCGGGCGGGGCATGAGGTTCTCGGGGTGGACGTCAATCCCGAAAAGGTCGCCTTGGTCAACGGCGGTAGGTCTCCCGTAGTGGAGCCGGGCCTGGGTGATCTCCTGGCGCAAGTGGTCCGGGCGGGCCGTCTGCACGCTACCCTCTCGACCGAGGAAGCGGTCGCTTCGACTGACGTGGCCCTCATCTGCGTGGGAGCGCCCGAGCGCCGCAACGGTGCTTTGGACGGGCGTGTCCTCGAGGGCGTCAGCCGCGGGATCGGCTGCGCCCTCCGGCATCGGGCCGAACCCTTCACCGTGGTGGTGCGGAGCACGGTGCTGCCCGGGACTACGGACACGGTCATCGTCCCCGCGCTTCTCGCCGGGGGCGGAATGCATTTCAGCTCCACCCTGCACGTGGCCGTGAACCCGGACTTCACGCGCCAGGGCTCGTCGCTGCAGGACTTCGCGCGTCCGCCCTTGACATTGGTAGGGTGCCCCGACAGCAGCACCGCCGCCCTCATCCGCTCGCTCTACGCCGATGTCGACGCTCGCTTCGTGCAGACTAGCGTCCGGACCGCGGAGATGGTTAAGTACGTCGGCAATGCCTTCCACGCCTTGAAGGTCTGCTTCGCCAACGAGGTCGCCGACGTTTGCACCGCCCTCGGTGCCGACGGGCAGGAGGTCATGCGGGTGTTCGCCCTGGACCGGAAGCTCAGCATCTCCGAGGCCTACCTTCGACCGGGCTTTGCCTTCGGTGGCTCCTGCTTGCCCAAGGACCTACGCGCGTTGCTCCATGCTGCTCGTGGTGGCGATTTGCTGCCGCCGCTACTGTCGGCGATCCTGCCCGCGAATGAGGCGCAGCTCCGGCGGGGAGTGGAGGCGGTGCTGGCTACTGGAAAGCGCCGGGTGGGAGTGGTGGGGCTGGCGTTTCAGAACGGGACCGACAACCTTCGCGAGAGCCCGATGGTGGCTTTGGTGGAGGCGCTGATCGGCAAGGGCTGCGACGTCCGGATCCTGGACCGGAACGTAGCGGTGGCCCGGCTCCTAGGCGCTAACCGCCGGTATATCGAGGAGCAGATCCCCCATATCGCCTCGTTAATGTGCGACAGCGTGGAGGAGCTCATGGCCCATGCCGAGGCGGTCGTGATTGGCCACGCCGATCCCGACGCG
>DATMQU010000620.1:0-3222 GCA_035566715.1 Vicinamibacteria bacterium | reverse complement strand
ACCAAGGGCGGGTCTCCATCGGCCTGCCCACCGTAAAGCGCGACAACCCCGACGTGTACGCGCTCGAGGTCATGAACGAGATCCTGGGGGGGAGCGGGTTCACCTCCCGCATCACCAAGACCGTCCGCTCCGACGAGGGCCTGGCCTACGACGCCGGCTCCGCCGTCTCCTTCGGCGTCTACTACCCCGGCCGCTTCCGGGCCGCCTTCCAGTCCAAGAGCCCCACCGTGGCCTGGGCCACCCAGCTCGTGCTGGAGGAGATCCGGAAGATCCGGGAGGCACCGGTCACGGGGGAGGAGCTGGACACGATCCAGAAGAGCCTCATCGAGACCTTCCCCTCCAGCTTCGCCTCCCCGGCCCAGGCCATGGCGATCTTCGCCTCCGACGAGTACACCCACCGCGATCCCCGCTACTGGGCGACGTACCGCGATCGGATCAGGGCGGTGACCGCAGGCGACGTCCAGCGGGTAGCCCGGGCCTATCTCCGGCCCGAGAAGTTCATCATCCTGGCGGTGGGAGACCAGAAGGAGATCGACCGCGGGGATCCCCGCCATCCCGTGAAGCTCGAGACCCTCGCCCCCGGGGGCCGGGTCACGACGCTGCCCCTGCGGGACCCCATGACCATGAAGCGCTGACCAAGCGAAACGGGGACGATGGGGCGGCGACGGGGGTTCGCCCCGCTAGGGGTCTGCTGGTGAGGGAGGCGGCTCTGGGGTCTCCCTAGCCAAGGCGCGAAGAACCATTTTCTCAACCTCAGGACTCATTCCGCTGGGTTGCAGAGTAACGTTCGGGTGGGCACGCCGCCAGACACGGAAGATCTCGTCCGCAAATGCTGGCCCAATGCTCTTAACCCCGCTAAAGTCCAGGTTTACTTCCCGAAAGCGCTCGAGGCGGGCCATGACGCGCTTTGCCTGCGAGCGGGAGATCAGAGAGCCGCCCTCGGTCTGTGCGAGCGCTACCATCAGTTGCGTCCGCCGAAAGGCGTAATCGTCCTGTTCGCTCGCATAGCGATCGAAGACCTCTTGAAGCGTATGCGTGGACTCGGGTTGAATGCTCATCGAAACGTGGGTTCCCACAATAGGCTTCGCGTCGTCAATGCGCCAGTCGGCACCCTGACGCAGATGTATCAGGCTCAGGGACCCGGACAGGATTGCGAACCTATCGAAAGCGCGCAACGTAAAGAAAATTCCTTCTCCAGTGTGATGCTCTGGGTCTGTGGTCAGGCGCCCCTTCACAAGCTCGAGAATGGCTTGCCGTTCATCGTCTAATCGGCAGGCGTCCTTGATCTTTCGGAAGATGCCGACGCCGCGATCCTGTACCGAAAGGGTTAGCTCCGCGCACGTGAGTTCTAATTGGATCGAGACGTCCTCCGATTCCGAATGGTCCCTTGCGTTGTTAAGGATCTCTGTTACGCCATACTCGCAGATTTCTAGCGTCCGGGCGGGGACAGCGGCCAGGAGTGGGCGGAGACCCTGAGACCAAATCACATCCTCCTGGAAGTCCGGGTTCAGCGGGTAGCTCTGAAGGAAATTCCCAAGAGTGGCAAGCTTGTACCGCCGTGCTTGCGTGTGCCCTTCGGCTACGATCAACCCATCGTCAACCAGCCTTCGTAGGTGGCGGGCAACCGCCTGTCGGGTAATGCCGAAGTGGCGAGCGGCCCGTGAGGCGACGTCTGCGTCCTTCTTGGCCGCAATATCCCGAACAAGCCATTGCCGTATCTTGGAGCCTGGGCTTGGCGACACATAGAGATTGTCAACTTATCTGGATGCAATTGTCAACACCGAGGCCCGGCGCTCTTGACAATCGCCTTAAGGCATTATAAATGAGTGTGTTGTGGGTGCTAGTTGGCAGACTAGCTTTTCTTTTCCGTGTGGCCAGCGCGGCCGGCTTCGTGGAGTAGCGAGCGGGGCTGAGGGTCTGGGCCTGGCCGGCCCCCTTTACTTGCGAAAGGCGGCTATGAACTCCCTCAGCAGGAGAGGGTTGTTGCTCTTTATGGCGCCGGTCAGGAAGTCCTTGGCGGAGGGGGTGTACTTCCCGTTCCAGACATCCAGGAACATCTGCTCCGTGGCCTTGAAGAAGCAGTCCGCGTCCTCATCCGGCTTTCCGGGCTTCACCACGCATTTCTCCCCCGTGAGGGAGACCGTCCATTTCTCGTCCTCGCCAAGGGAGAAGTAGAAGGTCCGCGGGGTCTTGACGTTCCCCTTCTGGAACAACTTGCACAGGCCCTTGAAGATGGTGCCGACCTCGGACATGCCTAACCCTCTCCTTCAGGCGCGAGGCAGGGTGTCGATGTAGTCCTTCACCAGCTTCTTCTGGACCTCGGGGGTGAGGGAGGACTTCACGATGCGGCCCGCCGCCTCCACCGCGATGTCCGCCACCTGGGCCCGGAGCTCGAGGAGGGCGGCGCTCGTGTCCCGCTCGATGCGCTCCTGCGCCCGCTGCAGGAGGTGCTCGGCCTCCGCCCGGGCCTTGGCCACGAGGTCGGCCCGGATCTGCTCCGCCTCCTTCTGGGCCCGCCGGATCATCTCCTCCCGCTCCCGCCCCGCCTCCCGCAGCATCTCCTTCTGCTCGGTCAGCAGGGCCTCGGCCTCGTGGTGGGCCTTCTCCGCGCTCTGCACCTGCTCCCGCACCGTCCGCTCCCGGAGCTCGATCAGGTCCAGCAGCGGCCGCCAGGCGAACTTTGCGAGCACGGCGGCGAAAAGCCCGAAGACCACCACCGTCCAGATGGTGAGGCCGAGGTTGATGTCGGTCAGGCCCCCGCCCCCGCCCTCAGGGGCGGCGAGCAGGAGGGCGGCGGTTGCCATCATCGTGGCCTACTTGATGGCGAGAAGGATGGCCACGATCAGGGAGAAGAACGTCACCCCCTCGATGAGGCCGGCGGCCACGATCATGGCCGCGCGGATGTCGGCGGCGGCGTTGGGCTGACGGGCGATGCCCTCCAGGGCGGCGGCGGCGAGGCGGCCGATCCCCGCCCCTCCCCCCATGATGGTGAGTCCGGCACCGATGCCGGCCGCGAAGTACGCCAGGGCCTTGGGATCCATAGTCTTCAGTTCCTCCTGAGAGTTCTGTTGTTTCTCCGTGGGGTCTAGTGCGCGGGATGCGCGTACATCCCGATGAAAATGGCGGTGAGCAGCGTGAAGATGTAGGCCTGGATGAAGGCCACCAGGATCTCGAGCAGATCGATGAAAAGGGCGAGGCCCACCGACACCGGGATCATGGCCA
>DATMQU010000619.1:0-3094 GCA_035566715.1 Vicinamibacteria bacterium | reverse complement strand
CGCCTGCATCAACAACCCCCGCAACGCCTGGCTCTTTGACAAGAACTTCCACGTCGACGTCGCCCTGAACCAGGCCGACATCCTGGCCAGCCTCATCGAGCAGGAGATGTCGCTCGGGGACATGATGACCCTGCTCAAGCTGCGTAGAGGCCGGTACTCCCTGGTGGGCGAGAAGATCCCGCCCGGGGCGCGCGCGGTCGGGGTGGCCATCAAAGACCTCCCCCTGCCCCCGAACTCGGTGATCGCGGCCATCATCCGCCACGGCGAGATCGTCATCCCCCGGGGTCCGCTGCAGTTCGAGACCGAGGATGAGGTCCTGGCCATCACCGACGCCGACGGAGCCGACGAGCTGGCCGCGCTCTTCGGCCGTCCCCAGGGAACCCCCCGCTCGAGTTGACCGGGCATCCCGCCGCTACACTCTGGGAACACTAAGGAGGAGTTCATGAGGCGACCCGTCCTTCGTTCGTGCTTGGCCCTTGGGGTCCTGGGCCTGGCCTCATCCGCGGTTGGGAAGGCCCCCCCCGCCCCCGCGACCTATCCCCTCCAGGAGGGGTTCGTGGACGCCCACGGCGCGCTCGTGTACTACAAGACAGTGGGCCGAGGCCGACCCCTGCTCGTCCTCCACGGCGGCCCGGGAGCGTCCCACGACTACCTCCTCCCCCACCTTCTGCCCCTGGCCCGGCGCCACCGGCTCGTCTTCATAGACGAGCGCGGCTCGGGACGGTCGGAGCGGCTCGAGAACCCCCGGACCTACACCGTGGAGAACATGGTCGAGGACACGGAGGCCGTGCGCCAGGCTCTGGGTCTGGAACGAGTGGCCCTCCTCGGCCATTCCTACGGCGGCGTCCTGGCCCAGGCCTACGCCTTCAAGTACCAAGCCCACCTCACCCACCTCCTGCTCTGCAGCACGTTCTACAGCACGAAGGAGATGAACCAGGTCTTCGTCCGGATGAAGCAGCAAATGGCCCCCGAGCTGCGGGAGAGGATCGAGGGCCTGGAGAAGCGGGGTCTCTTCGGGCAGGGGAAGCCCTACGAGCAGAGCCGCTACCCCAACGACTACATGGTGGCGGCTTGGGGCGAGGGCTACTTCCCGTACGTCTATCGGGGCCGCCCCGACCCCAACTACGACCCGATCGACAGCGGCCGCATGTCCTGGGATCTCTACAAGGAGATGTGGGGAACCAACGGCGAGTTCGTGATCGACGGAAACCTGAAGTCCGTGGAGTACGCCGACCGCCTGGGTTCGATCAAGGTCCCCACCCTGATCACGGTGGGCGACCACGACGAGTGCGATCCCGCCCTCGCGCGGGCCATGCAGGAACGGATCGCGGGCTCGAAGCTCGTCGTTCTCCCCGCCAGCGGCCACATGACCTTTGTCGACCAGCCGGCGCTCTTCGTACAGGCGGTGGAGGAGTTCCTGCAGGGCGGGAAGTAAACGGTTCCTCTCTTCCTTTTCGACCGGAGATCCCCGCCCTTCCTTCCCGGCCCGCTCTCGCGGATCCGGGCGGAGGCCTAGGTCGCGCGGTAGAGGGAGCGGCCCTCCCGGAAGGTCGCCCGGACCCGGAGGACGTCGTCGAGGAGCACGAGGTCGGCGTCGCATCCGACGGCGAGCCGCCCCTTGGACCGGAGCCCGAGCAGCCGAGCCGGAACCTCGCTGGCCATACGGCAGGCCTCCCCCACGCCGGTCTCCGCCCAGGAGACGACATTGCGGACGGCCTCATCGAGCGAGAGCACCGAGCCCGCCAGCGTTCCATCGGGGAGGCGGGCCTGGCCATCCTTCACCAGGATGTCCTGGCCGCCGAGCTGGTATCGGCCGGGCTCCATCCCCGCCCCCGCGATGGCGTCGGTGACGAGGGCAACCTTGTCCAGCCCTTTCGCGCGCACGGCCAGGCGAAGGCTGGCGGGATGAAAGTGGACGCCGTCCGCGATGACGCCCACCGTGACCCGCTCGTCGAGGAGCGCTGCTCCCACCGCCCCCGGAGCCCGGGGCCGGAAACCCGACATCGCGTTAAAGAGGTGGGTGACCATGGTCGCACCGGCATCGATGCCCCGTCGGAACTCCTCGTAGGAGGCATCGGTGTGCCCCAGGCTGACCACCACCCGCTGCTGGCGGAGCCTCTGGATGTGTTCGAGGGCTCCTTCCAGCTCGGGGGCCAGGGTCACCAAACGCAGGGCGTCGTGCTCCAGGAACGGGTCCCAGACAGCAGGAGACGCGTTTTCGATCGCGCTCGTCCGGTGCGCGCCCGCGCGGCGCAAGGACAGGAACGGCCCCTCCAGGTGGAGGCCCAGAGGGAGGGCCCCGGCGGCGCCCCGGCTGGCCAGGAAGGCCTGGCAGGCGCGCGGGTAGACCTCGGCCGCCGAGCTCACGAGGGTAGGAAGGAAGGCGGTCACCCCCGTCGCGGGAAGCCGGGCCGCGAGGCGGGCGATGGCGTCGGCGCGCTCGCCCACCTCCACCCCGAACCCCCCGTTGACCTGCAGGTCGATGAAGCCGGGGGAGACGATGGCGGCGTCGTGCACGGTCGGGGGCAGAGCGGCCGGGGCGGGCTCCAGGACCACCTCCGCGATGCGGCCCCCCTCCACGACGACCGCCCCCGGGACGAGGCCGCGGTCCAGAACCAGGCGACCCCGCACCGCGAAGCGAGCGGCGTCGGGGTCGGGGGCGCGCGTGCTTCCAGTTGCCATCGTCCAAGGCGGAAGCTATCACCTCGCCTAGAGAGGCTCAAGCAAACCGCCGATGGCGCTCCGATCTCGCGCGTCCTTGACTTGCGGGGGGAGACGGGGGAGCTTATGCCCCGAACCGGGTCGTGACCACGGGGAGGTCCTATGCCATCTCGCCGGACGCTGCTCAACGCCGTCCTTGTTCTGGCGGCGATCGCCGTCCCCTCCCCTGGCCCCGCCCAGCCCCTCGCCCCCGCGGGAAGGAACGACCTGATGCCGGCTCCGGAGAGGCTCGAGTGGCAGACCGGGCATCTGGTCCTGGACGCCCGCTTCAGCATCGCCTCCGTGGGCGCCTCCGAGCCGCGCCTGGAGGCGGCGCGGAAGCGCATCACGGCCCGGCTGGAGGCCGTCACCGGCTTGCGCCTCCTGGGAGGCG
>DATMQU010000618.1:0-4351 GCA_035566715.1 Vicinamibacteria bacterium | reverse complement strand
CCAGCTGAGCCGCGAAGGCCTGCGCGTCTGGGAACGCGCCTCGGACTAGGCAGCCGCCGCATGCCCCGGATTCTTGGCCGTGACTACACGCCTGACCAGCTCCGCGCCCTGACGGGCACCGTCTCCCAGCTGGCCGGCGTGCGGACCGTCGTCCTGGCGGAGGGCAAGGCGCGCGGCCTGCGGGTGGCGGAGGTCTGGACGGGCAGCGGCCTTCGCTTCCAGGTTCTGCTTGATCGCGCCCTCGACATCGGGGCCGCCGAGCACCGGGGGCGACCGCTGGCCTGGGTCCACGCCGCCCTGGGCACGCCCGCCCAGTACGACCCCCGAGGACGGGGCTGGCTGCGCACTTTCGGGGGCGGTCTCCTCACGACCTGCGGTCTCTCCCACTTCGGCCCGCCCGAGGAGGATGGGAACGCGGCCTGGGGCCTACACGGCCGCATCGCCCACGCGCCCGCGGAAAGGGTCCGGGTCACCGAAGAATGGCGGGAGGGAGAGCTCATCCTGGAGGTCGCGGGAGAGGCCCGTGAGACCGCCCCCTTGGGTGAGAACCTGCTCCTCATCCGCACCGTCACCACCCGCCTGGGCGCGGACCACCTCAGCATCGAAGACCGAGTGCGAAACGACGGCTTCCGCCCCGCCCCCCACATGATGCTTTATCACTGCAACTTCGGCTTCCCGGTCGTGAGCCCGGAGTCCGAGCTGATCGTCAGCGAGCGATCCGTGACCCCCCGCGACGAAGCCGCGGCCGGGGGCCTGGCCCGGCATCGCCGCTTCGAGCCGCCGGATCCCGCTCGGGCCGAGGAGGTCTTCTTCCACCGCCCGCGGGTGGGGGCGGACGGTCTCGCCCAGGCGGCCATCGTGAACCGGGCCCTCGGCTTCGGCGCTTACGTGCGCTACCGGGCGGCGGAGCTGCCCTGCCTCGCTCAGTGGAAGATGATGGGCGCGGGCGACTACGTCTGCGCGCTGGAACCGGCCACCCATCCCGAGACCACGCGCCGTCACCTCCAGGAGGAGGGCCGCCTCCGGCTGCTCTCCCCCGGGGAGGAAGTGCATTACCGCCTGGAAGTGGGCGCCCTCGGGGACGCGGACGCGGTCCGTGCCTTCGAGGAGGCGGCGGGGGGGCTCGGATAGAATGGGTCGATCATGAGCCCCGACGCGCCCGAGATCGACGAGTGCCTCTCGCGTGCGTCCACCCTGCCCGCGCGCTGGTACACCGACCCCGCCGCGCTCCTCCGCGAGAACGAAGCTCTCTTCGCCCGCACCTGGCAGCTGGCCGGCCGGGCAACCCAACTCGAGGAGCCCGGAGACTATTTCACGCTCGACGTCGCGGGCGAGCCCTTGATCGTGGTCCGGGAAACGGAGCGCCGGCTCCGCGCCCTCTCCGCCGTCTGCCGCCACCGCGCGGGCCCGGTCGCCCGCGGAGCCGGGCATCGTTCGTCGTTCCAGTGCGGTTACCACGGCTGGACGTACGGCCTGGACGGGAGGTTGCTCGCCACCCCGGAGTTCGAAGCGGTGGAGGCGTTCGACCGGACATCGGTCCGGCTTCCCGAGGCCCGGGTGGGGACCTGGGGCCCCTTCGTGTTCGTCAACCTGGACGAGCGGGCGCCTCCCCTGGAGGAATGGATGCCGGAGGTCTTCTCCCGGGCTTCCGCCCTCCCCCTCCAGCGCATGCGGCAGGTGGAGCGGCGGGACTACGTCGTCGCCTGCAACTGGAAGGTCTACGTCGACAACTACCTCGAGGGCTACCACATCCCCATCGTCCACCCCGCCCTCTTCCGTGAACTGGACTATGCGAGCTACCGCACGGAGACCTTCGAACACGTGTCGCTCCAGCTCTCGCCTCTCCGGCGGGGGGGAGAGAACCGACACTACGCGGCGCCCGAGGAGCAGGCCGGCGAAGCCCTCTATTTCTGGGTCTTCCCAAACCTGGCCCTGAACCTTTACCCGGACAGCGTCTCCACAAACCTCATCGTGCCCCTCGGCCCCGAGAAGACCCTCACCATCTTCGAGTGGTTCCTGACGGACCCCGGGCGGGCAGCCGACCGGGAGGCCGTTCGCAAGGCGGTCGATTTCAGCGATGCGATCCAACGGGAGGACATTGCGATCTGCGAGGCCGTGCAGAGGGGGCTGCGCTCCCGGACCTACGACCGCGGCCGCTTCTCCGTCCGCCGGGAGAACGGCGTCCACCACTTCCACCGGCTGCTGGCCCGTTTCCTGTCCCCGCCCGCTCCCTGAAGGCTCACGTCCGCCTAGGTCAGCCGCGTCCCCACCCCTCGCCCGGTCTCCACCCCCCTGGTTCCGCGAGCCTTGACGGCGGTGGGGCCGCCGACGTAGTGTCCTCTTCGACATCGAGCCTTGGGTTCGTCGGTTCTCTCCAAGGAAACCATGGAACTCTTCTCCTGCGACGTGCTGGTCGTGGGCGGCGGCGGCGCGGGCTTGCGGGCCGCCATCGCCGTGGTCGAGAGCGATCCTCGGCTCCGGGTGGCCGTCATCTCCAAGGTCTATCCCATGCGCAGCCACACGGTGTCCGCAGAGGGGGGCGCGGCCGCGGTCATCAAAGCCGGGGACAGCCTCGACGAACACGCCTACGACACCATCTCCGGAGGCGACTGGCTCTCGGACCAGGACGCCGTAGAAGCCTTCGTCAAAGAGGCTCCCGAGGAGATGCTGCGGCTCGAGCATTGGGGCTGCCCCTGGAACCGGGAGGGTGACGGCTCGCTCGCGGTGCGCCCGTTCGGAGGGATGAAAGTCCAACGCACCTGGTTCGCCGCGGACAAGACCGGCTTTCACATGCTCCACACGCTGTTCCAGACCACCTTGAAGTACGACTCTATCCAGCGCTACGACGAGTGCTTTGTCACCAAGCTCTTGGTGGACGAGGGGCGCTGTCAGGGGGTAGTGGCCATCGAAGTGGCCACGGGGAAGATCCTGGCCATCACGGCCAAGGCGGTGATCCTCTGCACGGGAGGCTGCGGCAAGATCTTCCCCTTCACCACCAACGCCAACATCAAGAACGGCGACGGCATGGCCCTCGCCTACCGCGCGGGGGCACCCCTGAAGGACATGGAGTTCGTGCAGTACCATCCCACGGGGCTTCCCTTCACGGGAATCCTGATCACGGAGGCGGCGCGCAGCGAGGGGGGTTGGCTCCTGAACAAGGACGGCTACCGTTACCTCCAGGACTACGACCTGGGGAAACCCGAGCCCAAGCCGGTCCTGCGCTCCATGGAGCTCGGTCCACGCGACCGGCTCTCCCAGGCTTTCGTCAAGGAGCAGGAGAAGGGGCGCACCCTTCAGGGCCCCTACGGAGACTACGTCCACCTCGACGTCCGCCATCTAGGGGAGAAGGTGATCAACAAGAAGATCCCCTTCGTTCGGGAGTTGTGCCTCAAGTACGAGAACATCGATCCCGTCAAGGAGATGATCCCCGTCCGCCCCGTGGTTCACTACATGATGGGCGGCATCTCCACGGACATCCAGGGGGCGACGCCCTTCCCCGGGCTATACGCGGCCGGGGAGGCGGCGTGCGTGAGCATCAACGGGGCCAACCGTCTGGGCTCCAACTCGCTCCCCGAGCTGCTGGTCTTTGGGTCGCGGGCGGGACGGGCCGCGGCCGCCTTTGCTCGGGCCCAGCCGGAGACGAGCCCGCCCGTCCTCCTCGCGGCCCACGACGAGGAGAGCCGCCTCGAGCAGATGCTGGGCCGGCAGGGGGGGAAAGAGAAGATCGCCACCCTGCGGGCGGAGATGCACCGCGCGATGGAGGAGAGCGCCGGCATTTACCGGACGGAGTCTGCGCTGGGGCAAGCGGCGCAGAAGCTGTCGGAGCTGCAGGATAGGGTCGAGAACCTGTCGCTGGACGACCACAGCTACACCTTCAACACCGAGCTGACCTCGGCCCTGGAACTTTCCTACATGCTGGACCTGGCGCAAACCATCGTCTATGCCGCGCGGGAGCGCCGGGAGTCCCGCGGCTCCCACCAGCGCACCGATCATCCCCAGCGCGATGACCAGCGGTTCCTGAAGCACTCCCTCGTTTTTCGGGGGGAGAATGGCACTCCCCGGATCGACTACTTGCCCGTTACCATCACCCGTTGGCCGCCGGGCCAGCGCGTTTACGGGAGGTAAGGACATGCCGCAGACCGTCACCCTCGAGGTGGCGCGCTATCGGCCGGAGCGGGAAGCGGAGCCGATCATCGAGACCTACGAGGTTCCCTTCCGCAAGGACTGGGTGGTCCTCGACGCCTTGAACCACATCAAGGACAAGCTGGACGGCACCTTGTCCTTCCGGTGGTCGTGCCGGATGGGGGTCTGCGGCAGCTGCGGGATGACCGTGAACGGACGGCCAAAGCTG
>DATMQU010000617.1:0-2749 GCA_035566715.1 Vicinamibacteria bacterium | reverse complement strand
CCGCGTTCTCCTCGCCTACGTCCGTCAGCGCGACTACCGGCCGTTTGTGTACTACCGCTTCGCCCTCGCGGCCCTGGTGGGAGCCCTGCTCTTGGTGCGGGGAGGGAACCTGCTGTAGAGTCGAGGGATGCGGGCTGTCCTCACCGCCGCGGAGATGCGTCAGGCCGACCGCCGAACCATCGAGGAGATCGGCCTGCCCGGCGCCGTCCTCATGGAGAACGCGGGTGCGGCGGTGGCCCGCGTGATCCTCGAGCGTTTCCCCGGGGCCCGCCACCCCGCCGTGCTCTGCGGCAAAGGGAACAACGGGGGCGACGGTTTCGCCGCCGCGCGGCGCCTTCTCGGTCTCCGTCCCCAGGTGGTTCTCCTGGGCGCCCGCGCGGACATGGCCGGGGACGCGCGTTTGCATATGGGGGCCTACGAGCGCTCGGGAGGCGCGTTCACGGAGGTGCCGGACGAGGCCGCCTGGCCGGGCGCACGCGAGCGCCTGCGCGGAGCGGATCTGCTGGTGGACGCACTCCTCGGAACCGGCTTGCGCAAGGAGCCCGGGGGGGTGGTGGGGCAAGCGGTGGCGGAGATCGCCCGCCGGGGGGAAGCGGGCACGCCGGTGGTGGCGGTGGACATCCCCTCTGGGATCTCCTCCGACGAGGGGGAGGTTCCCGGCTTGGCGGTGACCGCCTCGGTGACGGTGACGTTCGGCGCGCTCAAGTACGGCCACGTGCTCCCTCCCGCCTGCGATCACATCGGCGAGCTGGTGGTGGCCGACATCGGCATTACCCGGGAAGTGATCGGCCAGACCGGGCCGCGGCTCTTCCTCCTGGAGGCCGTGGATGCGGCCCGGGCTTTCCCGGCCCGTGCCCCCGACTCCCACAAAGGCACCTACGGACATGTGCTGGTGGTGGCGGGGTCGCTGGGCAAGACGGGGGCGGCCGTGCTGGCCGCGAGCGGGGCCCTCCTCACGGGGGCGGGCCTGGTGACCGTGGCCACCGCCGCGCCCGCCCTCCCCATGGTGGCGGGAGCTCGGCCCGAGATAATGACCGAGCCCTTGGCCGCGACCGCGTCCGGCGGCATCTCCCGCGAAGCGGTGGAGCGGGCGGTCTCGTTGGCCAAGAAACGGGACGCGGTGGTGCTCGGGCCGGGCCTGGGTCAGGACCCGGGTACCCGCGACTTCATCCGCGAGTTCGTCCGCCGCTGCCCGGTCCCGCTCCTGGTGGACGCGGACGGCCTCAACGCCCTTGCCCCCTCCGCATCTTCACGGGCGGCGGGCGCTCTGGAGGCCCTCCGCCGCGACAGCCCCACGGTGGTGACGCCTCATCCGGGCGAGATGGCGCGGCTGGCCGGCCTGAAGAGCGACGAGGTCCAGAGGCGTCGGCTGGAGACGGCCCGGGCTCTGGCCCAGGAGACGGGGGCCCTCGTGGTTCTCAAGGGCCACCGGACGCTCTTGGTGGAGGCCGACGGCCGCGCGGCGGTGAACCCGACCGGGAACCCTGGCCTCGCCAGCGGGGGAACGGGCGACGTACTGGCCGGGATGATCGGCGCCCTCCTGGCCCGCCATCCGGCGCGAGTGGCGGCGGCGGCGGGCGTCTACCTCCACGGGCTCGCCGGGGACCGGGCGGCCGCCCGACGGGGACGGGAATCGCTCCTCGCCGGCGACGTGCTCGACAGCATTCCCGAGGCCCTGCAGTCCCTGCCGGCTCCCGGTCCCGGAGATTTCTCATCAGCGATCACCTGAGCCACGCCGAGTCGGAGACCGGCGACCTGGCCGCCGCGCTGGCCGCCCGATTCCGCGGGGGCGAGGTGGTGCTTCTGTGCGGGGAGCTGGGGACGGGCAAGACGGCCTTCGTGCGGGGCCTGGCCCGGGGCCTGGGAGCAGACCCGGAGGAGGTGGCGAGCCCCACCTTCGTCCTCCTCACCTCCTACCCGGGCCGGCTGACCCTTCACCATGCCGACCTCTACCGGCTGCGCGGGGACGGGGACGAGCGGGAGCTGGGGCTGGAGGAGCTGCCCGGTCCGCGCGGCATCCTGGCCGTGGAGTGGGCGGAGCGTCTCTCGCGCGTGCCCTGGTCGCATCCCGTTCGGGTCACCCTCGAGCACGCGGGCGACGATCGGCGGCGCGTGCGCATCGAGGAGGACGCCGCGTGAGGCGTGTGCCGGCCGTGCTGGCCTTGGCTCTCATCGCCTGCCCCGGACCCCGGAAAGAGGTCTCGACGAAGCCCTCCGCGCCGGGCACCCGCCTGAACGTGGTCCTGCTCACGATCGACACCCTCCGGGCCGACCACTTAGGGGCCTACGGCTACCCCCGGAACACCAGCCCCCGCCTCGACGCCCTGGGGAGGGAAGGGACGGTGTTCGAGCAGGCGTACACGTACTGGCCGAAGACCCGGGGGAGCTTCGTGGCCCTCCTGACCGGACGGCGGGCCTCACAAACCGGCTACAGCAAGACCCACCCCATCCTCCTGGAGATGAACCCCACCCTGGCCAGCGTGCTGAAGGCCGCGGGCTACGCGACGGCCGCGGTCGTGGACAACCCCAACCTCGCGGCTTCGCTCGGTTACGCCAAGGGCTTCGACTCCTATCGGGAGACCTGGGAGGAGGCGGCCCTCCCCTCGGAGATGGACCGCACGCGGGCCATCACGGAGGCCGGGGTCAGGTTTCTGGGGCAGGCGCGCCCCGATCGGCCCTTCCTGCTCTGGCTCCACTACGTGAACCCCCACGCCCCCTACACCCCGCCCCCGCCCTTTGACACCGCCTT
>DATMQU010000616.1:0-6721 GCA_035566715.1 Vicinamibacteria bacterium | reverse complement strand
CGCCTTGCCCGCTCGGCCTTGGACGCGGCGGACGAATTCGGTGGTCACCCCGTGGATGCGGAGGGTGACGAGCACGTCCACGGCCAGGCCCGAGTAGCCGAGGGCCTTTAGTTCCGTCACGAACTCGGGCGTGACCCCGTGGATCCGCATGGAAACCAGCTCGTCAGGGGTGAGCCGGTCGTAGCCCAGGCTCCGGAAGGCACGGATGAAGTCGGGGTCGACGCCATGGATCCGGAAGGCCACGAGCTGATCGGGGGCAAGGGCGGCAAAGCCGAGGCCTTGGATGTCACGGATGAACTCGAGGCTGGCGCCGTGTATGCGGAGGGCCACGAGCTGGTCTAAGGGAAGGCGCTGGTACCCGAGACCAGCCAGGCCGCGAATGAACTCGGGGCTCGCGCCGTGGATGCGCAACGCGATCAGCTTGTCCATCGGGACGCGCTCGTAGCCGAGGGCGGCCAACTGCCCCAGAAAGGCCCGGCTGACGTCATGGATAGCGAGCGTCAGGTCCTTTTCGTCGTCGAGGTCGCCATACCCGCGGCTTCGCATCTCGGCGATGAAGGCCGGGCTGGGGGTAAAGGTGAAGTGCCCGGCCCCGGCCCCCGTCTGGAAACGGCCCTCGAACCCGAAAGTACCGGCGTCACGCTTCCAGGCGAACCGGACGTCGGCCGAGGCCGCGTCCATCAGGGCCGTCGTGAGCCCTTCGAGTTCGGCCAGGGGAACGGGATGCGACGAATTCCAGCTGCCCCGACCTTCGCCGGCACGCCGGAGCGAGAGCTGGACGAGGGTTGTCGTCCCGCCGGTGTCGACGCGCCAGGTGGAGCGCTCGGCCGTCCACACCCCGCGGATGCCCTCCGGCGTTGAAGGGCCTCCCGCGCCGGTCACGAGAAGCGCGCTAACCAGCGCGCAGGCGCCGAGACCCCACTCGCGACTCCCCCGCTCCGTCATGGCTGTAGCCCCCCCGGTTACTGCCGGCTCTTGAGCCGCTTGAGCAGCTCGACGCCCATCCCGTGGCTGCGCAGCTCGATCAGCTCCTCCGGCCGCAGCTTGTTGAAGCCGGCTTCCTTCAGCTCACTGATGAACGCTGGCGTGACCCCGTGCGACCGGAGCTCGATGAGCACGCCGGCCGGGAGGCTCTCGTATCCTGCCTCCTTGAGCCCGCGCACGTAATCGGGCGTGACTCCGTGTGACCGGAGCTCGATGAGCATGCCGGCCGGGAGGTTCTCGTATCCTGCCTCCTTGAGCCCGCGCACGTAGTCGGGCGTGATCCCCTGGCTGTGGAGTCCCAGCAACACCTGCAGATCGAGCCCGCGGTAGCCCTGGCCCGCCATCCCGCGGATGTAGGTGGGGCCGACCCCCTGGCTCCTTAGCGCGATCAGCTTGGAAACCGGCAGCTTGTCGTAGCCGAGGGCCTTCAGCTCGGAAGCAAGCCGGCCGCTCACTCCCAGGCTGCGCAGGGCGATGAGTCTAGTCACCGATAAATCCTCGTACCCGGCACCCTTCATCTCCGCCACGTACTCCGGCGAAACGCCCTGGGCGCGCAGCTCGAGGAGGTTGGAAATGGAGAGGCCGGTGAGCCCTTGCTCTTTGAGCCCGCGCACGTAGTGAGGCGAGATTCCCTGCGCGCGGAGCGAGATGAGTTGATCCGGCGAGAGGTTCTTGTATCCCTCGCCGGCGAGGTCGCGGATGTACTCGGGGCCGACCCCCTGCTGACGCAAGGCGACGAGTTGATCGGCGGTCAGCGATGGGTAGCCGAGCGCCTCCATGGCGTCGATGTACTCGGGGGTGACGCCGGCGCGGGCCAGCTCGAGGACGCGCTCCAGCGGGAAGGCGCGCGGGGCAGGGCGGGCCACCGGTGCGGGTTGTGGTTTCGGCTTCGGCTCTGGCGCGGGCTCGCCCTGCGGGGGCTCCTCGAGAGCGGCCCCGGTGGCCGATTCAGAGGGGTGCTCCGGGACGGCCGACGCGGTGACGGCGGCCAGGGGGGTCGTCGGGCCACGCAGGAGCGACGACCCGACCCCCAGGGCCAGGCTGAGCACGGCCAGGGTCAGCACGGTGGCGAGGCCGCGCGACGCGCGCGACAGATGTTGCGGCGTGCCCACCAGCCGCGCGATCCGGTCCCAGAGCGAGCCGCCCGTGGCGGCCATGGCCAAGGCGGGCGCGGAGCAGAGCCCCTCCAGGTCGGCCAGGGCCCGTGCATAGCGGGCCGCGTCCCCGCCCGCCGCCACCGCCAGGTCGTCGCAGCAGTGCTCGCGTTCGATGCGCATACGGTGGGATACCCACCAAACAGCCGGATGGTAGAAGAGGAGCGTCTCCACCGCGGTCTGAAGCAAGTTGACCAAGTAGTCGCGGCGGCGGATGTGGGCCAGCTCGTGGGCCAGGATCAGCTCGAGCTGGGTCGGCGAGAGCCCGGTGACGGCGCTCGCGGGCAGGAGGATGATGGGCCGCAGCCAGCCGATGACCGTGGGCACCTGTACGAGGGCGGATTCGTAGAGGCGCACGGGGGCCGAGACCCTAAGGGCCCCCAGGAGCCGCTCCAGCGTCCCTTCGCTCACGGGGGTCGGCCTCGTGAGCCCGGAGCCGCGGAGGCGCTGCAGCAACGCCCAACCGCCGACGGTTCGTACGGAAAGGGCAAGAACGCCGAGCCCCCAGAGCACCACGAAGCTGGGGAGCAGGGATTCGATCCGCCTCTTTAGTCCGGCGGTCGCTGAGGGTGGCGCGTCTGCCGATACCACCGCGGGGACCGCCCAGGGAACCCACTTCCCCACCGAGATCCCCGCGTCCGGCATGGCGCTAACGGGGTCCGCGGAGGCCCGCACGAGCCAGAACGTCAGGGCTGGGAGGAGCAGCATTAGGAAGAGCGTCGCGGTGGCGAGCAGATAACGCACCTGGGGCGCCGAGCGCCGCCAGAGAAGGTTCAGGCTCGCGAGTAAAGCCGCGGCCGTTGCTCCCTGCCAGACGAAATGTAGCAGGCTCCAGCCAAGGGCCCGGATCATTTTCCACCTCCCTCGAGCCGGTCGAGCATCTCGCGAATACGAGCCAGCTCCTCGGGCGACGTCTTTCGCGCAGAAAGCGCGTGCATGACCAGCTTGGTCGCGGAGCCGCCGAACGCCCGGTCCAGCAGGTCGCGCACGAGCTGCCGCTGCGTCTGGTCTTCGGGAGCCCGCGGCGTGTAGACGTGGGCGCGGGCGGTCTCATCCCGTCGGACCAAGTTCTTCTCCGTCATGATCTGGAGCAGCTTGAGCACGGTGGTGTAGCCGGTGGGGCGGTGCTGCTCCATGCGTTCCTGGACCTCGCGTACCGTGCTGGGCCCGTGCTCCCAGAGCAAACGCAGGATTTCCAGTTCGGCCGGCGTTGGGCGCGGGGGCGGGGTCATAGGGCAACCCTACTACGAAGGCTTTCGTCGTGTCAACGATAATCTTCGTACAAACATTTGGAGACGGGAGTCGCGGCCGATCGGCGCCGCGCCCGGGGCCCGCGGGAATTCCCTACGGCAAGTAATAGACGGGATTGGGAAGCTTGAACGTGCGCTCCGCGTAGCCGCCAATGAGATCGCTCTCCTGGTCGCCAATGCTGAAGAGGATCGTGTAGCCCTCCCCGGCCAGCCGGCGCCTTTCCGGGGCCTTGAAGTCCACGGCGCTCTTGAACTGGGCCCCCTCCGGGAGCAGGATCAGCCCGTCCCACTCATAGCCCTGCTCCCGAAGATTTCGCTCCGTGGCCTCTCGGAGCTGGTGCGGGCGTGCGCTGATAAAGAAGACGGCCACCCCCAGAGATCGTGCCCGCCGGGCCAGTTCGAGGGTGGGCCGAAGGGCTTGCGACTTCCCCATCGCCTGCCAGGCTCGCAAGCCACAGGGGCCCCGGTCGATGTCGCACTCTCCCGCCGTGACGCGGCCCCAGCCGTTGGCCCGGTAGGCCGGCCAGTTGGAGAGGGACGTCTCGTCGATGTCGAAGACGACCGCCGGCTTCGAGACTTGGGGGGCACGCGCCTGGAGGTACGCTTGGGCCCTATCCGCGACCGCGGCGCAGTCCGACTCGTATCGACCTGACGAGATGTAGGTCTCTATCTGCTTCTGGACGTCGAAGAGGTTTGGGAGGGGCGCGATTTTCGGGCCGCTGGCGCAACCCCCAGCCGCGAGGATCGCGAGGGCGGCCCACGTCAAGGGGGAGACGCCAGAAAGACGAGGGGGGCGGTAACGGGGCATTGCCTTAGCCGGGCCCCCACTCAGAACCGCGAGGCCGTCAGCTCCACGTCGGCCTTCACCCAGGCCTTTTGGAAGCGCTTTTCCACGGCCGCAGCCTCGGCGTCCCGGCCTTGGGCACGCAGGGCCTTCGTCAGCCCGAAGAGCGACCAGCCGTTCTCCCGGTTGCGGCTCAGATCCTCCCAGTAGACGGTCGCGGCCTCCCTCGCCCGCCCACCCTCCAGGAGCACCGCCCCCAGGAGCTGGCGCGTCGGGTAATGCCATTCCGCAGGCTCCGTGTACGCGAGCGAGTCTTCCAGGTGCACGGCGCGCTCGGCATGCGCAATTGCCTCTTCGTACTGCTTCCGCCCCGCGGCCAGGGTGCCGGCGAGGGCCTCGGGCGCGATGGCGAAGATGGCGGCCGCGGTGTTGGGCGAGAAGAGGTTGAAATTCAGGCCCGGATCGGCGGCGATACGCCGCACCTCCGCGAGCTCCTTGTCGGCGTCGTCCAGTTGGCCCTTGCCGACAAAGGCGATGCCGCGGGCGTAGTGCCACACGCCCGCGAGGTAAAGGCTACGCTCCGGAGGGGCAGGCTCCTGCAGCATCTCGTTCCAATGGCCAAAGCGCGTGAGGGCGAAGTAGGGCACCACGCGAAAGCCGGCGAGGAGGGGGATCTGGTCCAGCATGGGATCGGCGACTCTGGAGGCCACCTTGCGCGCGGACTCGATAGCCAGCCCACTCCGGCCCTCCATGGTGGCGGCGGACCAGAGGAAGTGGATGTTGTGGGGGTAGTAGCCCATCGGGTAGATGCCTTGCGCCTGGCACTGGGCGATGTAGTCCTCGTCGGCGAGGATGGCCTTTTCGTTGGCGGCCGAGGCATCGGCATAACGCCCCAGCCGCTGATAGATATGAGAGGGCATGTGGACCATGTGTCCGGCTCCCGGCATCAGCTTGAGGAGTCGGTCGGCCGCGGCCTCCGCCCGCTCCGGGCTCTTCGTGGACTCCATCACATGGATGTAATAGTGGGTCGCGCCGGGATGGTCGGGCTTGCGGGCCAGCACCGACTCGAGGGTGGCCACGATCTCGGGCGTCTCGGCGTAGGGTGAACCGTCCGGGGCCCAGTAGTTCCAAGGCCGGACGTCCATGAGTGCCTCCGCCAGGAACGCCGCGGCGTCGAGATCGCTCGGGTAGTGTCGAGAGACGGCGCGCATGGCGTCGGCGTAGGCGCGGTCGCGGACGGCGCGGTCGTCGGACTTGCCGGAATAGCGCTGGGCCACGGCGTCGATGTAGGCCCGCTCCCGGGGCGACGCTTTGGCCCTCATGGCGCTGGCCTTTTGGGCCAGCGCGTACGCCTTCGGTTCGTCCTCCGGCGACATGGGTGCATTAATGTTGGGGCCGAGGACGAGGGCCTGTCCCCAGTAGGCCATGGCGCAGTCGGGATCGAGCCGGGCCGCCTCGCGAAAGGCCCGGCCGGCCTCGGCGTGGTTGAAACCGTAGGCCAGGTTCACGCCTTGATTGATAAAGAGTTGTGCCGGCTTTGACCGGGTGGTCACGAGAAAGGCGTGGTGACCCAGGTTCTGGAGCCGGGGCGCGAGCTGCCCGGAGGGGCCGGGCTTGTCCGCGTCCGCGGGCTTTTCGTAGTGTTTGTGGTTCGTTTGGGCGAGAGCCGGCGTCACCCACAAGGCCAAGGCCCCTCCCAACACCCCCAGCGCGCGCGCGAGTGCGGACAGGAATGCCTTCCCCATAGGACCCTCCTCTTCGTGAGGACTTGATTGTAAGCGGATGTCGAGGGTCAGGTCTCCCCTGCCCTTCGCGGGGCCGCCATCCGGACGTCCAGATCTGAGGTTGACCCCCTAGCCCGACAGGCGTATACCTGCCTTGCGACCGACTCGCGCTTCCGCGCCTGTTCGTACCGAGGCCGCCGGAGGACGTCATGCTCGTTGCCAAGATCGTGGTCGAGACCCTGCCCGGGAAAGCACGCTCAGTCGCCGAGCAAATGGGACGCATCCAGCGTATGGGGTTGCCGTCTCCGGAGGGCGATCATCGGGTGGTCGCCGTCTGGAAGGTGCATGACAGCGGCACCCTGGAGGGCCTCGCCGAGGTCCTTCACGCACTGAGTCCGGAGATCCTGGAGGTGTACCCCACGCTGGTCGGAGAGGAACTAGAGGAGGAGTAGGCACGATGACGACGGAGATCGTGGTCGGAATCGCGGGTGCCGCCGGCGATGGTCTCGACCGGACGGGCGATACCCTCGCCCGCACCGCCGCGCGGTTGGGGTTGCACCTCTTCACCTACAACAGCTATCAGTCGCTGATCCGGGGCGGACACACCTGGCTGCGCCTCCGGCTCTCGGAGGAGAAGGTCGACAACCACGGCGACCACCTGAACGTGCTGATCGCTCTCAACCAGGACAGCATCGAACGCCACGCCGGCGAAGTAGAAGCCGGGGGGGCGATCGTCTTCAACAGCGCGAGGTTCAAGTGCGATCCCGCCCTCGTGCGGAAAGGGGTCGCCGTCGTCCCCCTGCCCGTGCCCGAGCTGACCGCGCG
>DATMQU010000615.1:0-2639 GCA_035566715.1 Vicinamibacteria bacterium | reverse complement strand
ATCCGCTGGGACGAGGCAGCCTACCGGGGCGACGCCTACGGCGTCTACAGCTACGGCGCGGTGGCGGTGGACCTGGAGGTGGACCGGCTCACTTTCGAAGTGCGGCTGAACGAGGTCACGGCCGTCTCCGACATCGGGAAGGCCATCAACCCCCGGCTCGTAGAGGGCCAGATCATGGGCGGCACCGCCCAGGCCCTCGGTTACGCCCTCTTCGAGAACGTGGTCTACGAAAACGGCTTCATGACCAACTGCCAGCTCACCAACTACATCATTCCCACCGCCTTGGACACGCCCCCCCTGAGGGTGGAGATCGTGGAGAAGCCGTACTCTCGTGGCCCCGGGGGGGCCAAGGGCGTGGGCGAGCTGCCCATGGACGTCCCTGCCCCGGCGGTGGCGGCGGCCATCCGCCAGGCCACCGGCCACTGGATCGATGTTCTGCCCATCCTGCCCGAGAGGATCCTCGAGGCCCACCTCCATGGTTCGGCTCCGCGTCAACGGTAAGGGACGGTCCTTCGCGGGCCCTCCCTTCAAACGGCTGATCGACGTCCTGCGGGAGGACTTCGGCTTGACCGGAACCAAGGAGGGCTGCGGGGAGGGGGAGTGCGGGGCCTGCACCGTGCTGCTGGACGGGCGGCCCACGAATAGTTGCCTGATCCCGGTGGCCCAGGCGGCGGGGTGCCGGGTCGAGACGGTGGAGTCATTGGGGAAGCCGGAACGGCTCAGCCCGCTCCAGCAGTCGTTTCTCACCGAGGGCGGGGCCCAGTGCGGCATCTGCACCCCGGGCATGCTGATGACGGCTTGGTCCTGGATCCGGGCCGGGGGCAGCGCGGACGAGGGCGCCATCCGCAACCTCCTGGCCGGGAATCTGTGCCGCTGCACCGGCTATCAGCACATCGTGAACGCCGTCGTCCAGGCCGTGAAGGCGCGAAGGCGGAGGGGGCGGAGCCGATGAGGGGCGACCCCCGCTCCATGGAGCTGCTCCGGCCGCAATCGGCGGCGGCGGCGGTGCGGATGAAGGCCGACCACCCCCGCGCGGTGCCCCTCGCCGGAGGCACGGATTTCATGGTGGCCTGGAACGCCGGCCACCTCAACCACCGGACTGTCCTCGACCTGTCGGGCCTCGACGATTGGAAGAGGATCCGGGAGCTTTCCGGAAGTCTGTGGATCGGGGCCCTGGCCACCCACGCCACAATCGGTGAACACCCCGCCGCGAAGCGGCGCCTACCTCTCCTGGTCCAGGCCTGTGCAGTGATCGGCGGGGTCGCTATCCAAAACCGCGGCACCCTGGGGGGCAACCTAGCCAACGCCTCCCCCGCGGGCGACACCTTCCCCCCCCTCGCCGTCTACGATGCGATCGTGCATGTGGTGTCGAGGGACGGCCGGCGAACCCTGCCCGTACGGGAGTTCTTCGCGGGGGTCAAGAAGACGCGGCTGGGGTCCGGGGAGCTCGTCGAAGCCGTCGAAGTTCCGTTCCTCGAGCGGCGCCCCACCCGTCATCTCTTTCGCAAGGTGGGCACGCGGGCCGCCCAGGCCCTCTCCAAGACGGTGGCGGCGGGACTCCTCTGGCGGGGGCGGGACCGCCGCGTGCGCGAGCTGCGCTTTGCCCTGGGCAGCATGGCCCCCACGGTCCGCCGCTTGGCCCAAGTGGAGGCCTTCGTCATCGGCAAGAGGATGACCCCCGAGATGGTGGAGGAGGCCTGTGCGCTCCTGGACCGGGACGTCGCGCCCATCGACGACTTCCGCTCCACCGCGGAGTACCGCCTCCACGTCTCCCGGAACCTGTTGCGCTCCTTCCTGGAGGAGGGGCAATGATCCGGACCTCGGTCCCTCCGGAAGCGACCCGGCGGATGCGGGCCCGTCAGGCCCGGCGACGGTAGGGGGGAGACGCGCATGGGCGCCTCCTCCCTGCTCCGAGGCCTGCAGCGGCTGAAGGCCGAGTACGGCCCAGGGCGCGCGCGGCCCAAGCTTGGGCTCTTGACCGCCCTCGAGAGGCTTGCCCTTCCACGGGCCCGTGAGGTCTTTCGTCTCCACGAGACCCTCTGCTTCCTGCGGGCCTATCCGGACGACGCCACCGTCCTGGCCCGGGTGGAGCGGATGCTGGCCCGCTTCGAGAGGCGTCCCGACCTCCGCCGGCACCGCCGCCACCTTGCCGACACCGGCATCGCGGGCACGTCCATCCACTATCGGTTCTTCGCCCCCACCGCGAGCTGGCTGGCGCGCCGGTGGGGGGACCGGATCACGATCGACTGGCCGCGGTTCCGGAACCAGGACCGCCTGGAGGCGTTCCTGCCCGTGCTCGCTCTCTACGCCGAGACTCCGGGGTTGGACGAGATTGCGTTCACGGCCCGAGAGTGGATCGAGCGGATGAAGGGGCGTAGGGAGACGGACGCCTCTTTCCTGATTCGGCGCTTCGACGCCTTGCCGGGGGGCCCCTTCCTCGGCGAGAAGCTCTACGACGACCTCGACCCACCGCTTCTCCTGGCTCCCGGTCCCGGCACGCCGGCCCGGGGCCGGGAGAAGTACCGCCGGGCCCCGTTGGCGTTTCAAACCCGGCCCCTCTCCCGCGCGCGTCCCTCCTTGGAGGATATCCGGCGGCCGCCTTTGGCCGTCCGACCCCTATCCCCGCGCGCCGGCCAGGA
>DATMQU010000614.1:0-2075 GCA_035566715.1 Vicinamibacteria bacterium | reverse complement strand
TCGGCCGACGTGGGGAGTCCTGCCGATCCCTCGAGGTGCCGCCCCTGGCAGACCTGGCGCGCCTCCGGGCGGTCCTTCACCTCCTCGGGCGTGTCCAGGATCTCGAACACCCGCCGCGTGCTCGCGCTCGCGCTCGACAGCGTGGCGCCGACCTGCGAGAGCTGATGGAGCGGGTCGAAGAGCTGGGCGACGTAGGCGAGAAAGACCAGCAGCTCCCCCACTGTCAGGTTGGCGGCCAGCACCTGCTGAGCGCCCACCCAGGTCACCCCGAGCGTGCACGCGCTCAGGATCACCGAGATCGAGCCCCAGTAGAAGACCTCGAGCCCCTGCTGCGCCATCCTCTGTTGCCGCGCCGCTTCGGTATGGGTCATGAACCGCTGCCGCTCGTGGTCCTCGCGCGCATGGCTCTGAATCAGCGGCAGGGCGGTGATCCCCTGGTGGATGAGCGCGTAGACCTTGCCCTCCGCCTGCTGGGCGGCAGTACCCCGCACCCGCATCGCCCGCCCGAAGACCTTGATCGATAGCAGCAGGATCGGCACCGCGACCATGGCTATCGCGGCGAGGCGCAGGTTCAGCTGGGCCATCGCCACCGCCATGAACAGGAGCGTGCCGGTGGCGCTGATGAAGGTCAGCAACCCCTGCAGGAACAGGATCTGAAAGGCGGACGTGTCCGTCCCGGCCCGGAAGATGATGTCCCCCGCCTCGGTGCCGTGGTGATAGCGGAGCGAGAGGCGCTGGAGCCAGCCGAAGACGTCATCGCGGACCCGCCGCAGGCCGCGGAGCCCCACGCCGATCGAGAGGTACGCGTGCCCGGCGCAAGCGGCGGCGTGGACCAGATGAAGCCCCAGCGACGCCGCGATGACGGCGGTGAGCTGGGCGGGCTGTCCCCAGGTCCGGGCCTGATCGGGCAGCCACCCCGGGTAGGGCTTGCTCCCGAGGATGCTATCGACCAGGAATGCCAGGGGCCAGGGCTTGAGCAGGTTGAGGCCGATGCCGAGGAGCAACAGACCCAAGCTCAGGGCTATCCGTCCAGCGTCGGGCCGGAAGTAACTCAGCGCCCGGAGCAGCTGACGGAAACGCCCGACGGTGTCCATAGAGGCAATTTAAGGAGCAGCAAGCCACATGCCACGCGGCCCAGACGAAGCCGGACCGCCAACGCCTCGCAACTTGCCGACTTCTCGAAACCTGGGTTGGCCGTCGCGGCGGCTGGACATGGTCGCCGTGTAATTCATACCCGACGACCGGGTAGTGTTGGACGACGCCGCGGATGCACTCGCTGCTAGCCTTGCCACAGGAATTGGCAGGCTCGGGGTGCGCCTGGGGGCTGGAGAACCGCTCGTCACCCCGGTGGACTATCGGTACGTGCCAGACGCGGCTGACTTCTTCGTGGAGGAGCCGAGCGTTGAGGATTTGACCGCGGCGGACATATTGCTACCAGAACACCCCGGACCAGGACGATTCAGGAAGACATCCAGCTAGTCCGGATGGTCTGCTTGGATACCCTGAGTACGTGGTTCGGGGCAACTCTTAATCAGCGGGTCCAAGGTTCGAGCCCTTGACCGCTTACCAATCGGGTCGGGCACTTCCGGACCATGGCGGTGCTCGATTTGACTCCTCTCGTCAGATCGCTTGCTCACCGGGCCCCGTTTGGGCGCGCCTCGTCGCCGTCTCTGATCGGGTTGGGGCACCGGTGCTGGAAGCCGGAGAAGCCGGGCACGTGCCAGACCTGGCCATCGCGAGCGTTGTAGTAGTTCGCGTTGAGTTTGCGCACGTAGAGGAACCCCCCCGCAGGCCGCGCAGCGATTATCGTTCTGGCAGCTGCAGTGCACCGTCGTGACCTTGCAGGCGAAGGTCGCGGACGGGTCGAGACAGCGGCCGCGCCACTCCCGGCACGTCGGGCAGCGCTCGAGGCCGCGCGGGCGTCCCTCCGGTCCGGTCCCGGCCAGACGTCCGACCTCGTCGACCGTCGCCTCGCGCTCGCCCTTGGTCAGGTCGCCGAGCAAGTACCGAGCGCGTGCTACTTCGCGGATCTGGGCCGGAGGTGTTGCTGGACGAATACCGCGGTTTCGGCCTTG
>DATMQU010000613.1:0-9397 GCA_035566715.1 Vicinamibacteria bacterium | reverse complement strand
CGCATCCCCATGGACCGCGGGCACGAAACCCGTTTCCCAGCTGACCTCCAGCCCCCCGCGGCGCCGGCCGCGCTCGACGAGCGATGGAGTGAGGCCGGTCTTCACCCTCCCCGTCACATCCCCATGCCCGGTCCCGGCCAGCCTCAAGCAGCGCCGTCCACGCTCGATCTATGATCTCGTCCGGCCGGCCTTTACCCTGATCAAGCCCCTGCAGTGCTGGAACGTGAGGATGCGCGTCGAATCGTCGGGTCCCGGCAACGACCCTAAGGCCCACCGCGACATCGTGATCGCGGCCGACCCGACCATATCGACGTCCAACACGGACCAACTGGTCTGGATGAGCAAGCTCGAGGTACCCGGGGCAAGCGGGCAAGTGCTGGTCAACGGCTCCACGGCCGCCTTCGCGGGCCCGGGCCTGTCGGTGGGTATGGCTTACGGTCAGCGGGGCGAAAACCGGGTCGAGGCCCGGGTCGTGCAAGGAGCGGGGAAGCCGGGAACCTGGCGCTTTGAGCTGGGATCCACCGCCAACCTCGTCCCCGGCAGCTTACGGGTCCTGGCGGGAAGTGTGACCGAGGTGTCGGGAGACGCGCTGGTGTTCCGGTTGAGCGGGCGCCCCGGCGAGCGAGTCATGTTCACCTTCCGGACCTCCAACTACTGACCGGGTAACGCCGAGTTAGTCCGACCGGCTCCGGCGTCCCCTCTCGACGGAGGGAGAGGGCCGCCGGCCCGAGTGGTGCCGGATGACCCCGCTCCGGGTTCCCAGGCGCGGCTGTCACTTGCCGCGCTCCACAAAAGAAAGCGGGGACTCACCACACCGGGGGCGCAAAGCGGACGCGCCCCCGCCCCCTTTTTAGGGCCGCGGAGGGCCCAACAGGCGACGGAGCTCGCGCACGAGATCGTTCGGCGGCACGGGCTTCAGGAGGAAGGTCACGCCTAGGTCTCTGGCCTCGGCCTCGCTGATGTGGACGGTGCCGCTCACGATCACCATCGGGAGGCCAAAGCCCTCCGCCCTCAGCCTCCGGGCCACTTCGCGGCCCGTGAGGCGGGGCATGTCGCCGTCGAGGAGGACGAGGTCGAACGGACCGGCGGCTTGGAAGAGATCGAAGGCCTCCTGGCCGTCCGTGGCCAACACGACTTCGAAGCCCTCGCCGACCAGGGTCTCTTGGAACATCGTGCGCAATGCCTCGCTGTCGTCGGCCACAAGCACGCGCACCATGCGCGCTAAGAATGATTGGCGCGTCGATTCGGTTCAATACGATTTCTTTACCCGCATTTCGCGGTCTAGAGGAGTGCAGAGTAACCAAACCGGGTGATCGACGACCACACCGGCGGAAAGTGTATCCGGCGATTACCGGCAGAGGCCCGTCTCGGGCAGGGCGTGGGGGCGAAGTGAACACCGAGGTGGGGTAGACTCCGTCCGGACAGAGGAGACGGCATGAGGTGCTACGCTTTTGGTTTGGTCTTCCTGGGGTGGTCGGCTCTGGCAATTCCCTCGCCGGGGCAGGAGCGAAGCGTCTTCGAGGGCCACGGCGATGTCGGGGAGACGCGGCGGGCGGGCTCATTGCTCTTCGATCCCGGCAAGGGGGAGTACCGCCTCACGGGGAGCGGGGAGAACATTTGGGGGGCGCAAGACGCCTTCCATTTCGCTTGGCGGCGGCTATCGGGAGACCTGATCCTGACCGCGGAGGTGAGCTTTCCCGAGCGGGAGGGCAACGCACACCGTAAGGCGGGCTGGATGGTCCGCTCGGGACTCGAGGCCGATGCTCCGTATGCGGACAGCGTGGTGCACGCGGACGGGCTCATCACCCTCCAGTACCGGCTCGTCAGGGGCGGTCCTACCCTGGAGGTGCGCTCTCCCGTGAGGGCCCCCGCCTCGATCCGCCTGGAACGGACGGGAGACCTCTTCAGCCTCTCCGTGGCCCACGAAGGGAAGGCGTTCCAGCCGGTGGGCTCGATCACCCTCGCCCTGCCCGACCCCGTCTACGCCGGGGTCGCCGTGTGTGCGCACGAGGCGACGGCCCTCGCCACCGCCATCTTCTCCCGGGTCGGCCTCGAGACCCTCGGCTCCACGCCGGCGGCGGCGCGGGTCTTGGAGAGCCGGCTGGAGGTGATCTCCATTGGAAGCGGGGAGCGCGAGGCGGTCTACACCGCCCGGGAGCACATCGAGGCCCCCAACTGGTCGCGTGACGGTCGGTCGTTTTTCTTCAATCGGGGCGGGCGCCTCCTCACCCTGCCCCGGGAGGGGGGCCAGCCGCGCCTGGTGGACACGGGATTCGCGGGCCGCCTGAACAACGACCATGGTCTGTCTCCCGACGGGCGGTGGCTCGCCATCAGCCACTCGCCCGGCGAGGACTCAATCATTTACGTGGTACCCGCGGGGGGAGGGGAGCCCCGCCAGGTCACGGCCCTCGGACCGTCCTACTGGCACGGCTGGTCTCCCGACGGGAAGACCCTCGTCTATTGCGCGCGGCGGAGCGGCGAGTTCGACGTCTACGCCATCTCGGCCGACGCCGAACGATCCACGGAGGAAAGGCGTCTCACCACCGCGGCCGGCCTCGACGACGGCCCGGACTATGCCCCGGACGGGAAGGCTATCTTCTTCAACTCCGACCGGACCGGCCACATGAGAATCTGGCGGATGGGCGCGGACGGCTCCGCCCAGACGCAGGTGACTTTCGATGAAGACTATGAGGACTGGTTCCCCCACCCCTCTCCGGACGGGCAGTGGGTCGCCTTCCTCTCCTACGGCAAGGGTGTCCAAGGGCATCCGCCCAACCAGGATGTGGCCCTACGGATCATGCCGCGCGCGGGGGGAGAGCCGCGCATTCTGGCCCGCCTCTTTGGCGGCCAGGGAACGATCAACGTCCCCTCCTGGTCTCCCGACAGCCGATCTCTGGCCTTCGTGAGCTATCGCCTGGTCAACCCGGGGTCTGCGACGCCCTAGCATGCCCCGGGGGCCGCGCTGCGCGGCGAGTTGCAAAACTGCCCCACCAGAGCCACGCCCGCGCCTGGCGCCGCGGCCCGGGCCTCCCGCTCGCGATGACCTTGAACGGGCTCTGTGCTGTGCGACCCCGCCTCTCTAGGCCGGAAGCGAAGGAACCACCGCGCATAACTGCCCGGCGGCTGGTGGCGGACGGCGCTCCCGCGCGTTCAGGACTGATCGAGCAAGGCGCGCACCTTTTGCGCGAGCGCGCGGATCGTGAACGGTTTCTGGAGGAACGCCACGTCCTCGGCCAGGACGCCATGGAGAACAACGGCGTCGTCCGTGTAGCCCGACATGTAGAGCACCGTGGTCTCGGGATGGGAGGCGGCCAAGCTCTGGGCCAGCTTGCGTCCGCTCATCCCCGGCATGACCACGTCGGTCATGAGGAGATGGATGGGCCCGTGGTGCGACTGGGCGATCTCTAGGGCGTGCGCGGCCTGGCGCGCCTCTAGGACCGTATAGCCGCTCGCTTCCAGGCACTCGCGGATCATCTCCCGCAGGCCCGCCTCATCCTCGACGAGCAGCACAGTCTCTGCGCCCCGCGGCATCTCCTTCTCCGCCGTCACCGGGGCGGCTACGGTCTTCACTCCCCCGACCCGCGGGAGATAGACCTTGAACGTCGCTCCGTGCTCGGGCTCGCTGTAGGCCCAGATGTGGCCACCACTCTGTTTGACGATCCCATGGACAGTAGCGAGTCCTAAGCCCGTACCCCTACCCGCCTCCTTGGTCGTAAAGAAGGGCTCGAAAATGTGGTCCAGAATCTCCTGTTTCATGCCATGACCGGTGTCGCTCACGGCCAGCATGACGTGGGGACCGGGCTCGACGCCGGGTCGCGACCGCGCGTAAAGTTCATCGATCTCCACGTTGGCGGTCTCAATCGTCAGGCGCCCTCCCCGGGGCATGGCATCACGGGCGTTCACGGCCAGGTTCATCAGGACCTGCTCGATCTGGCCGGGATCGGCCCTGACCGCCCCCAGATGCTCCGCGGGGAGGGTGACGAGCAGAATGTCCTCCCCGATCAATCGCCGCAGCATTTTCTCCACGTCCGCCACCACCGCGTTGAGGTCGAGAACGCGTGGCTGCAGGACCTGCTTGCGGCTGAAGGCGAGGAGCTGACGAGTGAGGGCCGCGGCGCGCTCGGTTGCCTTCAGGATGTCGCTGCAATACTTGTTGAGGCGCGGATGGTCGTGGAGCTGCTTCCCGAGGAGTTCTCCGTAACCAGCAATGACACCCAGGAGGTTGTTGAAATCGTGGGCGACGCCGCTCGCCAGGCGGCCCAGTGCCTCCATCTTCTGCGACTGTTGTTCGTTCCCGAGGTTCTGCAGGCGAACTACTTCAGTGACGTCCTCGACCCGGTGGATGATGTAGGCCACCTCTCCTCGCCGCCCCAGAACGGGAGTGTTGACCGGATTCCAGTACCGCTCCTCGAAGCCCCCACCTTCGGAGTCAGGCCGCCGGATGTCGTACTTCTGTACCTCCATGGCGTCGGGGGCGCGGTCTCGGAGCACCCTCTCCAATGACGCCCGGAGATTGCTGACGCCGGTTGCGGTTGGATCGTCGGGGTTGTCGGGGAAGACCTCGAACAACCCGCGGCCGAGGATCTCGTCGCGCTTGGTCATGGTCGCTCGGACGTAAGCGTCGCTGACGGCCACGATCGTGAGGTCCCGCGTTAACGCGAGGTAGAGTCCCGGAGACGCCTCGAACAGGGCACGAAAGTCCGGCGTCGAGGGCCCCCGGACCGGCTTGCCGGGAGCTTTCTTGAGACGCGAACGGGAGGGCCGAGGTTTGTGAACACGAACTCGGGAACGCCGCGTCCGCGAGGCTGGCGCCATTCTGCACCCTAGCCCGGGAGGGACGGGCGCATGACTAGAGGCTACCCAATAAGGGAGCCGGTGTCCATCGGGCGGGTGGCCAGCTTGACCCCGACTCGCCTCCCCGGCTTCACCGGGCCACCGTCCGACCGGCTCCGATCAGGGGCTCTACAGCCTGGGGCACCCCTTCCAAAGCCCGTGGAAGCCACGGTCCCTGGGCCAGGAGCTGCTGCCGCTCGTGGTAGCATCCCGTTCAGCCAGCTCAGTCTGATGTCTGTCCAACCCCGGTGAACCGGCCCTTTTCCGGAAAGTCAAAAGACGGGATGTCAGTGTCAAGCGCTCGCGAGCAAGCCACCCCCGTGTCTTCACCAACCGGCCGCCGAAGACTAGCGCTGTGGCTAGCGACGGCGGCGACGACGGGCGCCATCATCATGGCCCTCGAACTAGTCGCCTTTCGCCTCTACGCTCCCTATTTCGGATATTCGATCTACGTGTGGGGCAGCATGATTTCCGTGGTCATGCTCGCTCTCAGCGGCGGCTACGCCCTCGGCGGCTGGCTCGCGGATCTGAGTCCCACCGACGGCTCGCTCTACGGGATCATCTTGCTGAGCGGGATCTACCAGTTCCTGATCCTCGTGACCGTTGGCTCGCTCCTTCCCTGGCTCGCCCAGTTTGGGGAGTTTGCGGGACCCGTGGGAGCAACGCTCATCATCTTTGCCTTGCCCATGGTTGCCTTGGCCGCGGTGAGTCCGATCGTGGTACGCCTGCTAGCGAGGGCCGGCCACGTGGGATCCTCGGTCGGGGCGGTTCTCGCGCTCTCCACGGCCGGGGGCATTGGCGGCGTTCTCGGCACGACCTTCGGGCTCGTGCCCCGGGTGGGTACGCAGGCTACGCTCAAGAGCCTATGTGCCCTCTCCATAGTCTTGGGCGTAGCCGGCCTCACCGCGAGAAGGCGGACGGCCCTGGTCGCTCTTCTAGCATTGCCTCTTCTCCAGGTTCTCCCCGAGCCACCACGCTCCGAGGACACCGTCTGGACGAGCGAGTCTCCGTACAATCTGGTTAGGGTCGTCCGGCGGGGTCAGACCTTATACCTCTTCCTGAACGACGAGGCCTCTGTCCACACGATCCGGGAGGAAGTCGTCGGTTGGACGGGGTACTACTACGATGACTATGCCCTTGGCCCACTGCTCGCTTCCGGACGCCGCGCGCTCGTCCTGGGCATGGGTGCGGGAGGATCGATCGCCGCGATGCGCGCTGCCGCCCCCGAAATGGAAGTCGACGCGGTGGAGATTGACCCGAAGGTCGTCGAAGCCGGCGTGCGCTTTTTCGGGCTTCCCTCTAGCGCGGACTGGCTGCATATGCACCTAGCCGACGCGCGGCCGTGGGTCTCCCGCTGCCCGAACCGCTACGATGTCGTTCAGGTTGACCTCTACCAGGGCGGACCCTACATTCCGTTCTACCTCGCTACCGTAGAGTTCTTCGGCGTGGTGCGCGCCCACATGGCGGAGAGCGGGGTGCTCATGATGAACCTCTTCGATGCGAGCGTCGATCAGCAACTTGTCCTTTCCACCGTTGCCACGCTCAAACGCGTTTTCGCCTCCGTGTTGGTTCTCACCCGTCAAGATATGAACCGCATCATCTTCGCGTTTCCCCAGGAACGCTCGCTGGTGTCCGTTGAATCCGCATTCCGACAGCACGGGGGCAGCGAGCCCGTCCGTCGACGTGCTCTGCAGGCTGCCACGGCGATCCGCGATCTCGCGCCTCCACCGGGGACCACGGTCTTCACCGACGATCGCGCACCGATCGAAGAGATGACGCGGCGAATGCTTGCCGATGCGCACTCTCCCGCTCTTCAGCGGGGCTCACGAACGCAGAATCCGTGACGATCCCGCGGACCTACTTTCGGCCTTTCAGCAGATCGCGGATCTCGGCGAGAAGCTGTACATCCGCCGGGGGTGGGGCGGGCGCGGGCGCCAGGCGCGCCGTGAAGTGGCTGAAGGGCCGCACCAGAAAGAGGTAGACGACGCCCGCCTTCACAACAAAGTTTACCGACGCCGAGACGAGGAGCCCGACCTTGAACGGGCCCAGGGCCACGGCCTCAAGGAGCTTGGTGTCGCCGGGAGCAAGGAGCGCGATGAGCGGGTCGACAATCCCTTTGATGAATCCATCGACCACGCTGCCGAACGCGGCGCCAATGATGACCGCCACCGCCAAGTCCACGACGTTGCCACGCAGCAGAAAATCTCGGAATCCTTTCAGCATTTCTCCTCCGTTCAGTGTCCTCCGACCCCCTGATCAACGGCTGCTGGGCCGATAGTAGCCTAGGCGCCGGGGCCCTTGCGGCAGGGTGATGTCACGTTGGCGGGGGAGTCCGGATAGCTTCTGTTAGCGGGCTTCGTGATCCACCAACCCGAGGCACCGCCCCGTCGACTATGGTCCTCCTTCACCAGACTGCTGGGAAGGCAGAGCGCTACGCGGAGCGGCGCGAGATTCTGCGACGGGTGAGGTGATGGCGTCCCAATGACCCGCTGCCTTCGCCCGGAACGCTACTCCAGGAAATGAAGGCTCGCGCTCCCGCGGGCTGCTGACGCGCGGCCTCGGCACCTTCGTGCCGGGCTCTCGAACGGGGGCGAGGCCCCCTGGGCCGTAGAAATAGTTGCCCGGTTCCTTCCTCAGGTACTCGGCAGCGACGCGGTTAGCTAGAGCGTTCCCAGGGTAGTCGCTCGAGAATTAGTAGTTCTGCCAGTCCGGAGTGTAGCAGGGCAGCAGGTCCACGACGCGAAAACGACGGGCGGAGACCCCCTGTAGTCGGCGCGACAGCGGGCTCTCGCGCGATTGAAGGGTCGGGCGCGGCGTCGCGGTCTAGTTCACGGGGTTGAAGCCCGGGCCTCCGAACCCTGTGGTCGTGGTCCCTCCGTTGAGCGAGGAGCGCACGAACCAGAGCCCCGTGGGCGGATGGTACACCGCGAGCTCCGTCTTGCCGATGTCCTCGTAGCCCCCCGGAACCGGTGTGTAGCCCATCCCCCCGTATCCCATCGTCACCACCGCCCCCGTCGACGAGTTCCGGATGAACCACAGCCCCGTCGAATCGTTGAAGACGGCGACATCGTTCTTCCCGTCCCCATCGAAGTCTCCCCGAACCGGCGTGTAGCCCGTTCCCCCGAAGCCCACCGTAGTCGTCGCCCCCGTCGACGAGTTCCGGATGAACCACAGCCCCGACGGCGGGTAGTAGACCGCGAGGTCCGTCTTGCCAATGCCCTCGTAGTCCCCCGGAACCGGTGTGTAACCCGTCGCCCCGTATCCCACCGTCACCACCGCCCCCGTCGACGAGTACTTGATGAACCACATCCCTGTCGGGTCGTGGAACACGGCCAAATCCGTCTTCCCGTCCCCGTCGAAGTCCCCCCGCACCGGAACGTAGTTTGTACCCCCGAACCCCGTCACGGTGTCCACACCCGTGGACGAGTATCGGATGAACCACAGCCCGGACGGCGGGTGGTAGACCGCGATGTCGGTCTTCCCGTCCCCGTCATAGTCCCCCGGCATCGGAATGTACCCCGTGCCCCCGTAGCCCACGGTGGCGACCGAGCCGTCCGACGAGTGGCGGATGTACCACAAGCCGCTTGAGGGATTGAAGACCGCAAGATCCGTCTTGCGATCCCCATCGAAGTCGATGGTGCGGTCCTTGTTGGTGGGGCCGTAAGCCCAGAGCTGAGAGCTCTCGTCGGTGACGAACAGGTGGCCGTTGATCACGATGGGGCTCTCCCAGTGGACGCCGCCGATGCTCGCGCTCCACAGTTGAGTGCCTTTCACCGGGTCCAGTGCGCGCGCCCCCGAGGAACTTGCATAGTAGAGGATGCTGTTAGCCACGATAGGGGACGCTCCCGGGGTCCCGTCGGTCCATCTGGAAGTCAGGGACGGGTTGCCCGACCCGTCCACGGTCGCCTGCAGCCCCGAGATGCCGCTACCGTTTGCGACGAATACCCACACTCCGTTATCGGCGGGGTTCGTCCAGACGGCGAGTGCCGTGAGCACCTCTCCGCCCTGCGGCACGGCGATCGTCTGCACCTCTCCGGCGGTATGACCGGGGGCTCCCGCACCGCTCAAGTTGTCGAGGTTCAGGAGGCGGATCAAGGCGTCCTTGCCGCTCTGCACCCCGAGGTGAGCAACCTTGCTGCCGGGCAGCACGGGGAGGATGGCCGGTGCCGTGCTGCCGAGGTCGGCGTCGCCGTTCTGGAGGGCTTGGTAGTTGGTCGGCGTGTAGCTGTCCACGGGCTGGCCGACGGCGTTGCCAGTCCCGTCGGGGTGCAGGGCGAACACGCTGTCGCCCCAGTCGAATTTGCCTGCCATGAACCCGTCGAAGGTGCCGTTGCCCGTCGCCATGAAGATCTTGTCATTGTCGGAGTCGTAGACGACACCGACTCGCGCCCAGATGGCACTCTGCACCTGCGCGCAATCGGGCGTTCCAGCTTCCACGAAATGCACGGTAGCGTTGCTGCAGTTCGCGTTGAAGACCTTCTGGGCACCGGTCGCGAGGTCGATCGCGGTGACGTGTCCCTGGTAATCACCGGCATCCCCCGGATACCCGCCGTTCGTCACGTAG
>DATMQU010000612.1:0-7775 GCA_035566715.1 Vicinamibacteria bacterium | reverse complement strand
TGGAAGAAGCACCACATCGGCTTCGTCCTCGCCCACATCGGGATCCTCATCCTTCTCGCGGGCTCGCTCATCTCCCTGCACACGGGCCTCGACTCGAACATGGCGCTCTTCGAGGGGGAGAGCACGGATAGGGTCACCCTTCTCGACAAGGCCCTCTTCGTGAGCCTTCCCGGCCCGGGCGGCCAGGGAGCCCGCTTTCCCGCCGAGTTCGAGCGCCGCCCCCCCCGGGCCGATGCCGAGCAGCGCTTCCCGGTGCCGGGGAGCGGAGTCACCCTGGTGGCGGAGGGCTATGCCCCCCACGTGGAGGTGACCGAGACCTTCGCGGCGGGGGGGGACGGCCATCCGGCCTTGCACGCCATCCTCCAGGCTCCCTTCGCCACCCAGGAGGCCTGGCTGCTCGCGGACGACTCCAGCCGGAGCCGGCTGGACCTGGGCCCGGTATCGCTCGACTTCCGGCGCGCCGCCTCCGAGACCGAGGCCCGCCAGCTCCTGCGAGCGGGCGAGGGCAAGAGCCACCTGAGCTTCGTGCTCGTCCCCCCGGGCCGGATCCTTTACCGCGCCTCCGGCCCCACGGGGCCCGGTGTCGTGGAGGTGGGCAAGCCGTTGGCCACCCAAAGCTTGGGGATGGCGGTGACGGTCGACCGCTTCCTGGAAGCGGCCGTGGAGCGGAGAAGCGTGGCCCCCGCCCCTCTGCCCGCGAAGGAAGAGCGGCAGATGCCCGCGGTCAGGGTTCGCCTGGAGGGCGCGGGAGAGCGGACCGCGCCGGAGTGGATCCTCTGGACGGAGAGACGGACCATCCCCTTCGCGGGAGGCCAGGCCAGCGTCGCCTACCGCTCGCCCGAGCTCGAGGTGCCCTTCCGGGTCACGCTCTTGAAGTTCAACTCCGACAAATACCCCGGCTCGAACATGCCCGCCACCTACGAGAGCTGGGTCCGCGTCGACGACGCCGAGCGGGGCACCTCCGAGCACCACATCTCCATGAACAACCCCCTCCACTATCGCGGATACATTTTCTTCCAGGCCTCCTTCGTGGAAGGAACGCCCATGATGTCGATCTTCTCGGTGGCCCGCGCGCCGGGGCTGCCCCTCGTCTACCTGGGGGTGGCTCTGATCGCGTCCGGGGTGGCCTGGATGTTCTACTTGAAGCCGTATCTGGCCCGGCGCCAGGCCTTGCGGGCCAAAGAGGCTCACCAAAGACGGGAGAGTCGCAATGAAGCACCGGCCGCTGATCCTGTTGCTGGCCGCTCTGGCCCTGCCCAGCCGGCTCGTAGCGGAGCCTGAGCCTTCCCTCGGCCTCCGCCTCACGGGGGGTGAGCTCGAGCCCCTTCGCACCGTCGCCATCCAGGACGGGGGCCGCAGCAAGCCCCTGGACACGTTCGCCCGCGAGACCGCCCGCCGCGTGGCGGGAGCGAAACCCTTCGGCTTCGAGTCCGTATTGGGCCTCGATCCCCTGGAGTGGGTGGTGGCCATGCTGGCCGCCCCTGACCGCTGGCGCGAGGCAAAGATGGTGAAGGTCACGCACGCGGGGCTGCGCCAGGCCGCGGGCCTGCCCCCGGGCCAGGCACTCTACTCCCTGCAGGAGCTCGCCTCCCACCCGGGCTTCCTGGCCGCCGCCGAGGCCGTCCACCAGAAGGTCCAGAAGGACCGCGAGGCCAAGCTGGACCCCATCGAGCGCGAGATCTCCAACCTCTACGAGACCCTCTCCGTGCTCGCCGGGATCTTCTCGGGCGAGAGCCTGCGCATCATCCCCCAACCCGGCGATGCCGCGGCCTCCTGGTTCTCGCTCGCCGACCTCGATAAGATCGACTCCCCTCCCGTCCAGCGGATCCGAACCCTCCTGGCCGCGCTGGTCGTGGCCTACCGAGACGGGGACCGCGTGAGCGTGGGCGCGTCGGCGGCGGCCCTCAAGCGCCGGCTGGCGGAGCTGGCCCCGGAGGTCTACCCGCAGGCCCGAGAGCTCGGAATCGAGGTCCACTACAATCGCTTCAAGCCCTTCCGCACCGCCTGGCTCCTCTACCTGCTGGGCTTCCTTTCCTTGCTCGCCAGCTTCCCCCTCGCCTCGCGGGCCGTCACCGGGACCGGGTTCGCCCTCGTCTTGGCCGGCTTCCTGTCCCATGCCTATGGAATGGTCTTGCGCATGACCATCACCGGGCGGCCGCCGGTTACGAACATGTACGAGTCCGTGATCTGGGTGGCCTGGGGGGCCATGCTCTTCGCCCTCATCTTCGAGGCCGTCTACAAGGTGCGCTACTTCGCGGTCTGCGCGGCCGCCCTTGCCACCTTCTGCCTGATCCTGGCCGACAACGTGCCCATCCTGGACGGCTCCATCGAGCCCCTGGTCCCCGTGCTGCGCGACAACATGTGGCTCACCGTGCACGTCCTCACCATCACCCTCGGATACGCGGCCTTCACGCTGGCCATGGGAATCGGCCACTTGAACCTGGGCCTTTACTTCTTCGCGCCCCGGCGGACGGCTCTCCTCCAGAGCCTCTCCCTCTTCCTCTACCGCGCGCTCCAGGTGGGGACGCTCTTCCTGGCCACGGGAACCATGCTGGGCGGGGTGTGGGCTTCCTACTCGTGGGGCCGGTTCTGGGGCTGGGACCCCAAGGAGACCTGGGCCCTGATCGCGCTGCTCGGCTACCTGGCCATCCTCCACGGACGGATGATCGGCTGGTTCAAGGAGTTCGGGACGGCGGTGGGGTCGATCGTGGGCTATCTGGGCGTCCTCATGGCCTGGTACGGGGTGAACTTCGTGCTCGGCACCGGCCTGCATTCCTACGGGTTCGGCTCCGGCGGCTACTCCTACGTGGGGGGGTTCGTGGCCTTCGAGGTGCTCGTCATCGTGGCCGCTGTGCTCCGCCGCCGGAGCGAGATGGGGAAGATGGGCCAGGGGACGGCCCCCCGCCCGGTCTTGACCACGCCCTGACGCTTAAATTAAATAGGGATGATGACGCGGCCTCCCTCCCGCGGGAGGGAGGCCGGTGCGGAGGAAACTCATGACTAAGCGATTCGCCCTCCTCGTTGCGGCCGGGCTCCTGGCCGCGACCGCCCCCGCCGCCGAGCAGACGGTGAGCTACAAGAGTGGGGAGGAGACGGTCTCCGGATTCCTCGCCCGGCCCGAAGGCAAGGGCCCCTTTCCCGGGGTGGTGGTCATCCAAGAGTGGTGGGGCCTCAACGACTGGGTAAAGGACCAGGCCCGGGCCCTGGCCAAGGAGGGCTACGTCGCGCTGGCCGTGGACCTTTACCGGGGCAAGGTGGCCGCCCAGCAGGAAGAGGCCCACCAGCTCATGATGGGCGCGCCCGCCGACCGTATCCTGCGCGACCTTAAGGCTGCCCTCGCCTTCCTCCGCGCGCGGCCGGACGTGAAGAAGGACCGCGTGGGCTCCATCGGCTGGTGCATGGGCGGCCACTGGTCCCTGGCCCTGGCCGTCGAGGATCCCGGCCAGGCCGCGGTGGTGGCCTACTACGGAGCCCCCCCTACCGACGCCGACGCCATCGCGAAGATCAAGGCCCCCATCCTGGGCAACTACGGGGCCGAGGACAAGGGGCCTTCCCCCGACCAGGTCCGCGCCTTCGAAGCCGCCCTGAAGGCGGCCGGGAAGACCATCGACGTCAAGATCTACGAGGGGGCGGGCCACGCCTTCGCCAACGTCAACAATCCCTGGGGCGGCTACCGGGAGGCGGCGGCCAAGGACGCCTGGGCGCGCACGATCGCGTTCTTCGCGAAATACCTGAAGAAGTAGGCTCAGGCCAGGGCGGCGAGGGGGGCCGCCACCGCCTCCGCCCGCGGGAAGCAGAGCCGTCGGAAATTGCAGCGGCGGCAGATGCGGGGCTTCTCGATCATGGGGAAGTCCTCGAGCCGGGCCAGGTTGGCCACGGGATCGAGGAGCAGCGACTTCATGTTGCCCGCGCTCTTCTCGATGAAGGCGCGGGCGGCGGCCAGCTTCCGGGCATCCACGGACCGGCGCACGTAGCGGGGCAGGAGGAGGTAGGCGAGCTCCGTCCGGAGCTCCTCCGGCGCCGGCACCCAGCCCTTCTCGCAGGCATAGAGGGCGTAGCCCGCGACCTGGACCTCGCTGAAGCGGCCCTCCCCCCGGCCCGTCTTCCAGTCCACGATCACCACCCGCCCCTCGCGGTCGCGGAAGGCCAGGTCCATGCGCAGGAAGACCTCGACACCGCCCACGTGGAAGGACACCAGGTCCTCCACCGTCAGCCAGCGCTCCTTGCCCGCCGCCAGAGCCTCGCGCAGGGTCTCGCTCTTGAAGAAGTTCCGCAGCGAGCGCATGACCGTTCCCACCAGGATCTTCTTGTCCTCCGCTTGCACCGGGACCTGGTACTCGTGCTCGAAGAGCCGGAAGCGGAGCGACCCCACCTCGCTCTCCTTCCAATCCGCGAGCATGCCGGAGTGCACGGTGGCCCGGATGAGCGCCTCCTGCTCCTCGGGAGAGGGGAGGTGGTCGTGGCTCTTCAGGAAGGTCTCGATCGCATCGTGGACCACGCTTCCCGCCCACAGGGGAAGCGCGGAGAGCTTCTTCAGGCGGCGGATCTCGGGGTCCTCGACCGCGGCGTAGTAGGCGTAGAAGTAGCGCCGGCGGCAGGTGGAGAAGGTGTCGTGGCGGGAGACCGACCAGGAGAAGCCTTTGTCCACGCAGTGACCGTACCACGGGCGGGGTCCGCCCGGGGTCCGCAATGCTTATACTCTGGGCCGGCACCCTTCCGCCTAGGAGGTCACGATGGCCAAGAACCCCGAGGATTCCCGAAACCTGAGCCGGCGCACGTTCCTGGCCGCCTCCGCCGCTTCCCTCGCCGGGGCGGGGGCGGTGGCCGCCCCCCTCACGCCCCCCGCGGCCGGCCGGCCGCCCTTCCCGGCCACCTTCGTCTGGGGCGCCGCCACCGCCGCCTATCAGGTGGAGGGCGCGGTGCGGGAGGACGGCCGGGGGGAGTCGGTCTGGGACATGTTCTGCCGGAAGCCGGGGGCGGTCTGGAACAACCAGACGGGGGCGGTGGCCTGCGACCAGTATCACCGCTACCCCGAGGACGTGGCCCTCATGAAAAGGATCGGCCTCACCGCCTATAGGATGAGCGTCTCCTGGTCCCGGGTGATGCCGGACGGCACCGGCCCCACCAACCCCAAGGGCCTCGAGTTCTACGACCGGCTCGTCGATGAGCTCCTGAAGGCGGGCATCACTCCCTGGGTGACGCTCTTCCACTGGGACCTGCCCCTCGCCCTTTACCGCCGCGGGGGCTGGCTGAACCGGGATATCGCGGACTGGTTCGGCGAGTACGCGGCCCTCCTGGCGGGCCGGCTCTCCGACCGGGTCACCCATTGGATGACCCTCAACGAGCCGCAGGTGTTCGTTGGGCTGGGGCATCAGGAGGGGACCCATGCCCCGGGGGACAAGCTGGCCTTCTCCGAGGTCCTTCTCGCCGGGCACAACACGCTCCGCGCGCACGGGAAGTCGGTCCTGGCCCTGCGGGCCCGGGCCAAGGGGGAATGCCGGATCGGCTACGCCCCCGTGGGCATGCCGGCCATACCCGCCACGGAGGACGACGTGGCCGCGGCCCGGGAGGCCATGTTCACGGTGCGAGTGAAGGATTGCTGGAACAACACCTGGTGGATGGACCCCGTCTTCCTCGGACACTACCCCCAGGACGGTCTCGACCTCTTCGGGCGCGACGTGCCCGAGATCCGGGCCGGGGACCTGGAGACGATCCATCAGCCGCTCGACTTCTTCGGCGCCAACATCTACCACGGCGCACAAGTCCGGCGGGGAGCGAATGGCTCCTACGAGAAAGTGCCCCTCCCCGAGGGCTTCCCCATCACCGGCTTCGATTGGCCGGTGACGCCGGAGGCGCTGCGCTGGGGCCCCCGGCTCTTCTTTGAGCGCTACGGCAAGCCGATCGTGATCACGGAGAACGGGCTCTCCTGCCGCGACTGGATCTCCCGGGACGGGCGCGTGCACGACCCGCAGCGGATCGATTTCACGGCCCGCTACCTGACCGAGCTGGCGCGGGCGATTGAGGACAGGGTCCCCGTCCTCGGATACTTCCACTGGTCGATCCTGGACAACTTCGAGTGGGCGGAGGGCTTCAAGCAGCGCTTTGGGCTCGTCCACGTGGACTACACCACCCAGAAGCGGACGCTCAAGGACTCCGCCCTGTGGTATTCCGAGGTCATCGCCTCCCGCGGCCGGACCCTGGGAGGTTCTTAGGGGACGACAGGAGGCGGAGGCCCCGGGGGAAGAGGGGAACGTCGACCGTAGACGGCGCCAAGCGCCCGCCCAGGCGCTCATCCGAGAGCATGGAGCACCCATCCGACCCCAGCCACCGTCGGCTACAAGTCCGAAACCGCGTTCGCGAAGGCCCTCCGAAGGACCTTCGGCGTGTCTGCCTCGCCTACCGGCGCACCGCGTTCAAGAGCCTGGAGACGACGAGCGCGGATCGTGAGTTGCGGTATTGCTAGGGAACCCTCTGCAGGAATCCCCGATCCTCGCTGAGGATACAGCCGGCGCTCTCCACGCGGGCGATGCTTTCTGCGGCCGCGGGGTCCTTGAGGAGCGCCGCGCGGTATCTCTCGTACGCGCCGAGGTCCGCAAACGAGATCAGCGCCAGGGCCTCGTTCGTGCATCCCGCGAACCGGGTGGGCAGGAAATATCCGATCAAGTCTCCCCCGCAGCGCTTTATGGGCTCGGGCAAGCTGCGGGCATAGGCCTCGAAGTCACGCTGCTTGTTGTGATCGATCTGGTAGCGAATGCAGAGGGTAATCATCGCCCTTCCTTTCCACAGTGAAGTCTCAGGGCCAAAGGCTAGACAAGGGCGTACACGGATGTTTCAGCGGCGCGTGAAACGTGGCCGCGGCGGGTCGGCTAGACTTGGGTGATGAACGCCCCCTATCCCCTCGCCGCCGTCGCTGAGCTCATCGGGGAACCGGCGCGGGCGGCGATCCTCATCGCATTGACCGACGGCCGGGCCTTGCCGGCGGGCGAGCTCGCGCGGGCGGCGGGGGTCTCCGCCCAGTCGGCCAGCGCGCACCTTTCCAAGCTCGTCGGCGGCGGGCTGCTGTGCGTCCAGAGTGAAGGCCGGCATCGCTATTACGCGATGGCGAGCCCCGAGGTCGGCCATGCGGTCGAGGCCCTGGGCGCCATCGCGACGAGACCTCGCGAGCCGGGCGTGCCCCATCCTCTCGAGACGAGGGCCCTCTATAACCTGCGCTCGTGCTACGACCATCTGGCGGGCCGCGTGGCCGTGGAGCTGACGAGTGCCTTCGAGAAGTCCCGGATGATCCAACTCCGAGGGGAGCGGGACTATGAGCTCGGCCCTGAAGCCCCGACCGGGTTCGAGGGTCTCGGCCTGGACACCGCCGCCTTGCGCCGTTCGCGGCGTCGGTTCGCGCGGCGTTGTCTGGACTGGACGGAGCGGAGGCCTCACATCGCCGGTGCCCTCGGCGCCGCCGTCTTCTCGCGCCTGATCGCGCTGGGGTGGGTCGCGCGGCTCCCGCATACCCGGGCCCTGCGCATCACCCAGCGCGGGGCGGGCGAGCTGGAGCGCCGCTTCGGAATCCTGGCTCGGGCCTGACCCTTCCCGGCTCCGGGTCGTCCCTGAGCGGCCTCGTCTGACTCAACGCCCCCGGGCCGCGTCGCCCCGCAGGATCATGCACGTGCTGCTGGCAACAGCCACCAGCGAGTTCTTGTCATCGTGGACTTCGCAGGTCAGAAAAACCGTGCTGCGGCCGCCCTTCTTGACCTCCGCGCGCGCCGTGAGCCGACCGGTCCAAA
>DATMQU010000611.1:0-14823 GCA_035566715.1 Vicinamibacteria bacterium | reverse complement strand
CACAAGAGGGGGCGCTCTTGGCCGACCTGAACGCGGTCTTTATGGCCCAGGGCGGGGACCTGAGCCGCTTCTTCGCGGATGGTTTCTTGGGTGATGTCCATCCCAACGACCTCGGGTACGACCTCATGGCCCAGGGCTTCTTCAAGGCCCTCACCCAGGCTCGCTCGGCGACGGCCTCCGGCGTTTCTTTCTCGCCCGATTTCGGCTTCTCCGCCCCCGGCGGGAGAGGCCGGCCGGGACCCGCCCCCCCGGGAACGCGGGGGCGCTGAGGTCTCTGACATTCCTGTCGCTCCCCGGTTGGGGAGCATCACTTCTGTAAAGTGTAATAATGGGGACCGAACACCCATGCCCCCGCCCGCCGACATCCGCAAGCTCTCGGATCTCCTCGAAGTCAGCCAGACCCTCGGCTCCACGCTGAACCTGAAGGCCTCCCTCGCCCGCGTGCTCGAGATCCTCGAGGAGAGCCACGGCACCCTGTCCGGAAACATCGTTCTCCGGGAGGAGGGCGGAGGAGAGCTGGCGGTGGAAGCCGCCACCGGCGTGGCCGGGTCCGCCCGCGCCGCCCGCTATCAGGTGGGGGAAGGCATCACCGGCCGCGTGGTCCAGAGCGGCAAGCCGGTGGTGGTGCCCAAGGTGAGCCGCGAGCCCCTCTTCCTGAACCGCACCGGGGTCTTCAAGAAGTCGGGACGGGGGGAGCTCTCCTTCGTCTGCGTCCCCATCAAGGTCGACACCCGCACGGTGGGCGCCCTGGGGGTGGCCCTGCCCTACAACCAGGAGCGCCACTACGACCAGGAGGCCAAGTTCTACGGGATCGTGGGCTCCATGATCGGCCAGGCGGTGCGGGTCCACAAGCTCATCGAGGGGGAGCGTCGCCGCCTGCTGGACGAGAACACCAAGCTGCGCCAGGAGCTGCAGGAGCGCTACGACCTCCACAACATCGTGGGCAGCAGCCGGACCATGCAGCAGGTGTACGAGCAGGTGGCGCAGGTGGCGGGCACCACCACCACCGTGCTCATCCGCGGCGAGTCGGGAACGGGCAAGGAGCTGGTGGCCCACGCCGTCCATTACAGCTCGCCCCGGGCCAAGAAGCCGTTCGTGAAGGTGAGCTGCGGGGCCCTCCCCGAGAGCCTGATCGAGTCCGAGCTCTTCGGCTACGAGCCGGGGGCCTTCACCGACGCCCGCTCCCAGAAGAAGGGCCGCTTCGAGCTGGCCCACGGCGGCACCCTGTTCCTGGACGAGGTGGGCGAGCTCTCCGGGTCCACCCAGGTCAAGCTGCTGCGCGTCCTGCAGGAGCGGGAGTTCGAGCGCCTGGGGGGCGTGCAGGTGGTGAAGGTGAACGTGCGGGTGGTGGCGGCCACGAACAAGGACCTCGAGGCGGCGGTCAAGGAAGGGACATTCCGGGAGGATCTCTACTATCGGCTCAACGTCTTCAGCGTCTACATGCCCCCGCTGCGCGAGCGGAAGCCCGACATCCCCCTCCTCGCCGACCACTTCGTGGAGAAATACGCGGCCGCCCACGGCAAGGACGTGCGCCGCATCGCCACCACCGCCATCGACATGCTCATGAGCTACCACTGGCCGGGCAACGTGCGCGAGCTAGAGAACTGCATCGAGCGCGCGGTGCTGGTCTGCGAGGGGGGCGTCATCCACGCCCACCACCTGCCGCCCACCCTCCAGACGGCAGAGGTCTCGGGGACCCTGCCCCGGCGCTCCCTGGACGAGGCCCTGGCCAGCTACGAGAAGGACCTCATCATCGACGCCCTGAAGAGCGCGCGGGGGAACAAGGCCAAGGCGGCGCGGCTCCTGGACTCCACGGAGCGCATCGTGGCCTACAGCGTACGCAAGCACGGGATCGACACCGCCCGGTTCAAGGGCTGAGCCCCTCCCGGGGCCTACACTCCTGTTGTTCATTCCTTAAGAGTTCAACGAAAGTGTCGGACCCTCGGTCTGTCTGCTGCGTGGTCCTCTTGCCAATAACTTCTTTTGTCACTATTAGTTACGAATCAGATGGTCGCACCCCGTCCCGCGCGCATACTTCTTGCTCGTCCTCCGCATGGTTAGGAGTCTGAGGAGGGAGAAGCATGCTTCAGCTGCGCGAGGCGGGTTTGGGAGGGGGGAGTGGGAAGAGGGCGGAGGTGCTCCGATGAACGCGGCCGACACGGCCTGGATGCTGGTCTCGACCGCGCTTGTCCTTCTCATGACCCCGGCCTTGGGGTTCTTCTACGGGGGGCTCGTGCGCTCGAAGAACGCGCTCAACACCCTGATGATGAGCATTTCCGCCCTTGGCTTCGTGTGCCTGGCCTGGGTGGTCCTCGGCTACTCCCTGGCCTTCAGCCCGGGCACCCCCTGGTTGGGAGGGGTGAGCCGGGCCTTCCTTCAGGGCGTCGGCCTCGAGCCCCAGGGCACGATCCCCCACCTGCTCTTCATGGCCTACCAGGCCACCTTCGCGATCATCACCGCCGCCCTGGTCTCGGGAGCCATCGTGGAGCGGATGCGCTTCTCCGCCTATCTGGCCTTCATCACCCTCTGGTCTCTCCTCGTTTACTCCCCCATCGCCCATTGGGTTTGGGGAGGGGGCTGGCTGGGAGGAATGGGCGCGCTCGACTTCGCGGGCGGCACGGTCGTGCACATCAACGCCGGGGTAGCGGCCCTGGTGGCGGCCCTGATCCTGGGCCCCCGCAAGGATTACGCCCGCCAGGCCATCCTTCCCCACAACGTCCCCTTCACCCTCCTGGGGGCGGGCCTCCTCTGGTTCGGCTGGTTCGGGTTCAACGGCGGGAGCGCCCTCGCCGCCAACTCCTCGGCCGCCCTCGCCTTCGTGAACACGATGCTGGCCCCCGCCGCCACCCTCTGCGTCTGGACCCTCCTCGACCTCCGGCGGACGGGCAAGGCCACGGCGGTGGGGGCCGCCACCGCCATCGTGGTGGGCCTGGTGGCCGTTACGCCCGCGGCGGGCTTCGTGAGCCCCATGTCCGCCATCGTCCTCGGCGGGGTCTCCGCCCTGCCGAGCTATTTCGCGCTTCTCTGGCGGGCGCGCACGCGCCTGGACGACTCGCTCGACGTGGTGGCCGCCCACGGCCTGGGGGGCACGATGGGGGCGCTCCTGACCGGCATCCTCGCCCAGAAGTCGTGGAACGGCACCGCCGACGGCCTCCTCTTCGGAAACCCGAAGCAGTTCCTCATTCAGGCCCTGGCCGTGGCCGTGACCATCGTCTTCAGCGGCGTCTTGACCGCGGGTCTTCTCAAGCTGCTGAGCTTCGTGGTGCCCCTCAAGGTCGCCACCCGGGAGGAGGGCCTGGGGCTCGACGTGAGCCAGCATGGCGAGGAGGCCTACGCCCGCGACGAGGGCGCCATCCTCATCCTGTCCGAGTTCACGGCGGAGAGCCCGGCCCCGGTCGGGGTCCTGGCGGGCAGCCTCAAACCCGAAGGAGGCCGCGCATGAAGCTGGTGGTGGCCATCGTCCGTCCCGACAAGCTGAACGACGTGCTGGAGGCCCTCTTCCGGGCCGAGGTGCGGGGCCTCACCATCACCCGCGTGCAAGGCCACGGAGGGGAGATGGACCGGGTCGAGACCTACCGGGGCACCACGGTCAAGATGGAGCTGAGCGAGAAGGTGCGGCTGGAGATCGGCGTCTCCGACCACTTCGTCGAGCCCACGGTGGGAGCCATCCTGGCCGCGGGGCGCACGGGGACGGTGGGGGACGGGAAGATCTTCGTGCTCCCGGTGGAGAAGGTCTACCGCATCCGCACCGGAGAGCAGGACCAGGCCGCGGTCACTCCGGTCGAGGAGGTGCTGCCCGCCTAGCCCCGGAAGCGGGTACGATGGGCGGGTGAGAAAGCCCGTTGGACTCCTCATCGTCGCCCTGCTCGTAACCGCGGCCGCGGGGGCCGCCGAGGGGAAGGTCGAGGTCACGATCCTCGGCGGAGCCTCGCTCCTCGACGTCAAGAAGGACGTGCAGACCCCGATCTGCCTGGCCTGCCTGAGCCCCGCGCCCGCGGAGGCGTTCCCCCCCTTCCTGCCGCCCGACTTCCAGACCACGCACAGCGTTTCCTTGGGCGTGGGCTTCCTGCTCGGGTTTCGATTCGGCTACGATCTCGGCACCCACGCCCAGCTGGAGGCGGGCTTTGCGGTCGAGCCCTCCCGTACCCAGCGCACCGCGTTCACCTTCCGCTGCCTCGGCGGCGCGCCCTGCCCGTTCCTGGCCATTCGGCCTATCGAGGACAAGGTGGCGTCGTTCGACTACGACGCCGCCCTCCTCTACCACCTCGGGGGCTCGAAGCTCCGGCCGTTCCTCTCCGCCGGCTTCGGCGGGATCTCCTTCGACGCCCCCGACCGCGTGCACACCAACTTCGCCTTCAACTTCGGGGCCGGGCTCAAGCTGAGCCTGGGCCGGGTGGGAGCGCGCCTGGAAATCGGTGACCAGCTGGTGCTCGATCACTACCTCACGGGCAGGACCGAGCACGACCTCCGTGTCCGAGGGGGGCTCTTCTTCCGGCCCTGAGAGCTTAGTAGACGGTGTGGGTCAGGACCCCCCCGTCCACCACCAGTTCCGCCCCCGTGATCCAGCGGGCGGCGGGGGAGGCGAGGAAGAGACAGGCGTCCGCAACGTCGTCGGGCTGGCCCAGGCGGCCCAAGGGCACCGCCCGCTGGTAGCGCTCGACCCCATCCGGCCAGTCGCGATCGAGCCCCTCCCTCCAGATCAGGCCGGGGGAGACCGCGTTCACCCGGATCAAGGGGCCGAGCTCACGGGCCGCCGCCCGCGTGTAGTGGAGGACGCCCGCCTTGGCGGCGTCGTAGTGGCTGTGCAGGGGCGCCGGGTTGGTGCCCTCGATGGAAGCGATGTTCACGATTGCCCCCTCCCGCCCCTGGGCCTTCATCGCGCGGCCCGCGGCCTGGGTGCAGAGATGGACGCTCTTGAGGTTGGAGTCGATCACGAGGTCCCACTCCTCCTCCTTCATCTCCAGGAGGGGGGCCAGGGGGTAGGCCCCGGCGTTGTTGACGAGGGCGTCGAGGCGGCCGAAGGCCTCCCCGCAGCGATTGACCAGCCGCTCCACCTCCGCCCTCCGGGTGACGTCGGCGGGGACGGCCACGGCTTGGCCACCCGCGGCCTTGATCGTCTCCACCACGGACCGGGCCCCCGCTTCGCTCTCCCGGTAGCCCACCACCACCGAGGCCCCGGCCTGGGCGAAGCGCACCGCGATGCCCGCGCCCAGCCCGCGACCGGCCCCGGTGACGATCACGGCCTTGCCCCGGAAGTCGAGCAGCTCCGCCGGAAGCGGGATAGGTGGCATCTTCAAGCGGGGAGGATGGGCCTCTTCCGGTGCCAGTCCGTCGCTTGCTGGTAACGGTCGGCGATGGCCAGCAGGGTCGGCTCCGAGAAGGCGCGGCCGATGAACTGGAGCGAGGTAGGAACGCCCTTGGCGCCGAAGCCGTTGGGGACGCAGAGGGCGGGCACTCCCACCAGGTTGCCGGCGGGGATGGTGGCGGGGGCCTCGGGCCCCGCGGGCCCGGGTGATGGGCTCGGGGACGGCGTCCCCGGGAGCGGCTGGTCGAAGTCGTATCCGATGGGGCGCCCGCCGTCGCGCCGGGTGGGCGCCACCAGGGCGTCGTACTGGGAGAGGAGAGCGTCCAGGGCCGCCCGCATGGGCACCCGCACGCGCAAGGCCTGGATGTAGTCCACGGCCAGGGTCATCATCATCGCGTAGCCCCCCACGCGGTCCTTCTTGGCCCGGAGGCTCCGGGTACCCCCGCTCTCGATGAGGTCGCGGAAGGCGGCCGCGCCCTCGGCGCTCACGATCGTCCTCACGGCAGGCCCCCAGGGGAAGTCGGGAAAAGGCACGTCCGTGTCCAGGGTGGCGAAGGTGCGGAGGGACTCGAGCGACTTCGCAAAGTTGGCCTTCACTTCGGGGTCGGCCCCGAGGTCCGCGTCCTTGACCACGCCGATCCGGAAGCGCCGGGCCGGTCCCCCCTCCTCGGCCCCGCGCAGGTTGTAGGTGAAGCTCCCCTCGGTGGTGGGGTCCTTGGGGTCGGGGCCGGCGATGGCGGCCAGCACCAGACCGCAGTCGTCGGCGGTGCGGCAGAGCGGTCCCAGCTTGTCGAGCGTCCAGCAGAGGGCCATGGCTCCGTGCCGGGGGACGAGGCCGTAGGTGGGGCGCAGGCCGGACAGCCCGCAGAACGTGGCGGGGGTCAGGATCGAGCCGGACGTCTCGGAGCCAATCGCGAAGGCGACCAGGCCGGCGGCGGTGGCGGCGCCGGACCCGCTCGAGGAGCCGCCGCTCCAGTACTCGAGGTTCCAGGGGGTGCGGCCGGGCCCGGTAAAGCTGGCGTCGGGGTTGTTGTAGCCCATCCCGCCCGCGAGCTCGACCATGGCCAGCTTGGCCACGAGCACCGCCCCCGCCTCACGCAGGCGTTCGATCACGGTCGCGTCCTCGTCGAAGACCTGGTTCCGGTAGGGCTCCGCCCCCCAGGTGGTGGGGATGCCCCGGGTGGCCAGGAGGTCCTTGGCTCCGAAGGGAACGCCGTGCAGGGGCCCCCTGTACTTGCCGGCAATGATTTCCTGGTTCGCCTTGTGGGCCTGGGCCAGGCCCAACTCGCGGGTCACCGTCACCACCGCCCCCAGCTTGGGGCCGAGCGTTTCTAGCCGCTGCAGGTAGGCTTCGGTCAGGTCGACGGCGGAGATCTTGCGGCTCTTGAGCAGGAGGCCCAGTTCGCGGACGGACGAGAAGAGGATGTCGTCGTCGATCACCGACGGGCTCCTCTCTTAGCTGGGCGGGGCCGGGCGGCGAAGACGGTGACGGGCTCGTCGGCGTTCCCGAGCTTCCGCGCCTGCAGGCGCTCGGCCGCCTTCAGGTTCTCGGTCACGAGCTTGAGGACGGCCTCGGCGTCCCCGCTCTCGAAGTGCGCGCCGTATCGGCGGGTGGCCACCTCCGCGAGGGCCTCCGCGACAGGGTTCGGGGCGGCGGAAGCGGGTGACGGCGTCGGGGTGGGGGCCGCGGCCTGGGGGAGGGCAACGGCCGCGGGCGCAAGCGGCACCGCGGCGAGCGTTCCGAGGAAACGGCGGCGGGGCGTGGTCATGGATCCTCCTGGGCACGAGAGCTTACACCACGTGCCCGAGCCGCGTCCCTGGCTGGTGTCTTGGCGGACGCGGCCGCCAAAGGTGAACGCGGATTCTTGTACGCCTCCTCCGCCCCTGATACACAATGTCGGCGGCGCGGAGGCCGGTTCGGGCTGCAGTGGCCCGCCCGGCGCTGACCTATGCCGTCACCCGACTCGAGACCGCCGCAAACCCGAAGGCCTCACCTGCGGCGCGCGCTGGACGAGGCCGTGGCGGGCCTCGCCGGACTCGTTCAGCACGTCTTCTTCCGCAGGATCGAAGTTGTGGGGATGGAACGAATCCCCCAGAACACGCCGCTTGTTTTCGCCGCGAACCACAACAACTCCGTCGTGGATGGGGTCCTCCTGCTGGCCCTCCCGGGCGTGCGGCCCCGCCTGCTGGCGAAGAGCACGCTCTGGTCGCATCCCGTCATGCGCCCCCTCCTGGTCCTGGTCGGAGCCCTACCCGTCTACCGTCGTCAGGATCCGGGCGTCGACGTAACCGGGAATTTCGCGACCTTCGCTCGCTGCCACGAAGCCCTGCGGGCGAGAATCAACATCGCCCTGTTCCCCGAGGGCATGAGCCACAACGAACGGCATCGCCTTCCCCTGAAGACGGGCGCGGCGCGGATCGTGCTCGAGGCGGAGGATCGTTACGGGCCCTTGGGGATAGGCATCGTACCTGTGGGACTGAGCTACGAGGCCAAGGAGACTTTTCGTTCGCGTGTGCGGGTGAGCGTGGGTGATCCGATCGACCCCGCGTCGGAAGTCGCTCGCTACCGCAATGAACCGGGGGCGGCGGTTCGCGCGCTCACCGCCCGCCTCGCCGATGGCCTCGACCTCGTCACTCGTGGGGACGGCTGGTCGGGCGAGGCGCTCGCGCCTCCGCAGCCGACCGCGGCTTGGCTTCGGGCCGCACGCTTCCTTCTGGGGCCCCCCGTGTACCTCGTTGGCCTGGCCCTGAACTGGCTCCCCTATCGCCTGCCGGGCTGGATTTCCGACCGCATATCTACCACTCCCGACGAGCCTGCTACCTACAAGCTGCTGGCGGGTCTCCTGACCTTTCCGATCTTCTGGATCGCGGAGACGGCCCTCGCTGCCCACTGGGCGGGGGCGGTGGGGGGACTCGCCATGGCAATCGCCGCCCCCGTGAGTGGTTATGCCGCGCTTCGGTTCGCAGAGGAGCGCGACCTAAAGTGACGCAGAGGAATCGGGAGACCGACGTTGAGCCGAGCTCATCCACCGGCGGCCCACGCCGGGAGGTCTTCGGCTGGCTGATGTACCAGTGGGCCTTTCATGGCTTCCAGACGACCGTCGCCACTGTCCTCTTCGGGCCCTACCTGACCGGTCTCGCGCAGCAGGCGGCGGGCGAGAACGGCCGGGTGTTCGCATTGGACCTTGTGAGCGCGGTGACCGCGAAGTCCTTCTTCTTCTTTTGCGTCTCCTTGTCGGTGCTCCTTCAGGCGGTGCTGTTGCCCGTGCTGGGGGCCATCGCCGATTACTCGCACTCGAAGAAGCGCCTCCTGGTGCTCACCGGCTACAGCGGGGCTGGCTCGACCTGCCTGCTTTTCTTCGTGGGCGCGGGCCTGGACTTCCGCTGGGGCGGTCTGCTGTTCATTGTGGCCAACCTCAGCCTGGGCGCCACCACCGTCCTCTATAACGCCTTCCTACCTGAGATCGTTCCCCCTGAACAGCGCGACCGGGTCTCGAGCCGTGGCTATGCCTTGGGTTACCTCGGGGGCGGGCTCCTCCTCGCCGCCAACCTGGTCTTCATGCGCTTTGCACCGGAGCTGGGGGTTCCCCAGGGCCGCGCGGTGCGGCTCTCCCTGCTCTCCGCCGGCCTCTGGTGGGTGGGGTTCTCCCTCATCACCTTCCGTCGCCTTAAGTCGAGGGAAGCGGTGAAGGCCCGGCCGAGGGGGAGGAGCTATCTGGCCATGGGTCTCTCGGAGCTCAAAGGCACTTTTCGGGAGCTCGCCCGGCTTCCGCGCACGCGGAGCTACCTCATCGCCTATCTGTTCTTCAACGACGGCATCCAGACCGTCATCGCCGTGGCCTCGGTGTTTTTTGCCCAGGAGCTCTTCGTGGCCCGGGGCCGGGAGGTCGACGAGGCCTTCCTGCTCGGCCTGATGCTGATGGTACAGTTCGTGGGCTTCGCGGGGTCGCTTGTCTTCGAGCGCATCGCGATCCTCACCGGGGCGAAGAAGGCTCTCCTCTTTTCCCTCGCGATCTGGTCGGGCGTGGTCGTCTATGCTTACTGGGCCTTTCAGACCGAGGCCCAGGCCTGGGGGATGGCGGCGGTCATTGCTCTCGTTCTGGGCGGCTCGCAAGCGCTCTCCCGGTCTCTGTTCTCGTGCATGATCCCGCCCCACCGGGAAGCCTCCTTCTTCGGCATCTATGAGATCGCCAACAGCGGCACCTCCTGGATGGGCCCTCTCCTCTTCGGCCTAGTGGTGAGCGTCACCAACTCCTACCGTCAAGCCGTGCTGTCTCTGATCGTGCTCTTCGCGATCGGCTTTCTCTTGCTTCTCTTTACGGACACGGACCGGGCCATCCGGGAGGCCGGTCAGGACTGAGCGGCCCGGCTCCGCGTTCTGGCCCCGCCCGCCTAGAATCGCGCCGTGGCCACCCCCATCCCCCGGCCGGTCAAGGTTCTCGGCCTCGTCAGCCTGCTGACCGACGCCAGCAGCGAGATGATCTATCCTCTCCTGCCGGCCTTTCTCACGGGGATCCTGAACGCGAGTCCGGCCTTCCTGGGCCTCGTGGAGGGGCTGGCGGAGGCGGTGGCGAGCCTCCTCAAGGTCGCCTCCGGTTTTCTTTCCGATCGCTTGCCGCGGCGCAAGCCGCTGGTGGTGGCGGGCTACGGCCTCTCCTCCGCGGTGCGCCCGCTCGTCGCTCTCGCCACCGCCCCGTCCCACGTGCTGGCCGTGCGCCTTTTCGACCGCGTGGGCAAGGGCGTGCGCAGCGCTCCGCGGGATGCCCTCCTCGCGGAGATCACGCCCGAGGGGCAGCGGGGCCGGGCCTTCGGTTTCCAGCGCGCCCTTGACCACGCGGGGGCGGTCGTCGGCCCCCTCCTGGCCTCCGGCCTTCTCCTCGCCGGGAGCGATCTACGCACCGTCTTCGCTCTGGCCGCGCTCCCCGCGGTCCTGGCCATGGCCGCCCTGGTCTTCGGGGTGCGGGAAGGGCAGCCCGTGTCGACGCCCCCCGCCGCTTCGGTAAGACCGGGAGGTGCGGACCTTCCCCGCCGCCGCCCGTTCCACCTCTACCTGGGCGTGCTCGCCGTCTTCAGCCTCGGCAACTCCTCCGACGCCTTCCTGCTCCTCAAGGCCCAAGAGGCGGGCGTCGGCTTGGCCCTGATCCCCCTCCTTTGGGCGTTCCACCATGTCGTCAAGGCCGCGGCCAGCACGCACGGAGGGATGCTGGCCGACCGCCGAGGTCGCAAAGAGGCGATCCTCGCGGGCTGGTTCGTCTACGCCCTCGCCTACGCGGGCTTCGCAGGTGCGGCCTCGTCGGGGTGGATCTGGCTGCTGTTCGGTTTCTATGGGCTCTTCCCGGCCTTGACCGAGGGGCCGGAGCGGGCCCTGGTGGCGGAGCTGGCGGCCGCGGACGAGCGCGGTCGGGCCTTCGGCCTCTACCACGCGGTGACCGGGGGCATGGCGCTCTTTGCCAGCCTCGTGACGGGCGCGCTTTGGCAGCGGTTCGGGGCGGCGACCGCGCTGGGCACGGGCGCTGCCCTGGCCGGCGCCGCCGCGCTTGGTCTGTGGACCCTGGTACCAGAAAGGACCCCCCCGCCCTCGGTTGTCAACGCCATTTAGACGTGTCCCCCTCCAAGGGTGATGGTGGGCAGACCTTGATTTTGATGTTCAGTGCGGCCTCTTCTTCGCGGTAGCCGCTGGAGGGTGTAGCCCGGAAGGCGTTACCGCTGGTGCCTCCGGGGCTGGGTTCAAGGGGATTTTGGTCTTCTTGAACCGCACCCAAAGGGTCCCGCGAGGCGCTGCTGGACCAGAATCCGAGCGTGCCTTAGCCCGGGGAGGACATCTTTTCGAGCCGCGCGACAGCCACTGTCAGCAACGCGAAGCAACGGGCGGCCAACTATGCTACGGCGCGGCATTTCCATCGCATGCCGGCTGGCCCCTCAGCCAACTGGCTGCGACTTGGAGCACGGGATCCTTTTCGGACCCGACGCCGGACCACACGATCTCGACTCGCTGGTCAGGCTCGATGCGGCCCTCGTAGATGCGTCCCGTCCGGTCGGCCTCGGACGAGGTGGTCACCACGATGACCGCTCCGTCCACCATGGGGAATGACAGATTGGCGGTCGGCAACCCCGCAGTTGCTTCTCCGAAGCTGCGCGTGTCGGGACGACCGCGAAACGCTATCGTCAGCACCTCGCCCGCGCTTCCGGTGAGTCGGCTGGTCAGGACCGCGACAGGAGGGTCGGGCCGCCTGAGCCGATATACCGGCGTTGCCATACCGGGACCGTACGAGAAGGCTTCACGTTCACCGCTCGACACGAAATAGCCGGGAGTGGCCTCCCCGAGAATGGGCCGGACGGCGAGCAGCATCGGCCACATGTTCCCGCCCACATTGCGGCGCAAGTCCACCACCCAGGCGCATGTCGATTCCGCATCGACCTCCCGGATGGCCCGAACCGCGTCCTCGGCGAAGCGGCCTCCTCCACCAACCACGCCGGGCACATCGATGTACCCGAGCCGGCCCTTCAGGCGTCGCACGGTCGCCGGTTGGTTGAAGACGGTCAACCCAGGTTGGAGCCGGACCCCGCGCGCCGTAGCGTCCCCGGGCCGCCGCACGGTGAGGTCGATGGCCGGCCCGTCCACGGAGAGGAACAACGCGTGACTAGGCGCTTGTCCGTTCACCGTCTCGACAATATCGCCCACCGCGATACCCGCCTTGTCGGCGGGGCCGCCGGGCGACACTAGCGCGACCACACGCTCGGGCCCGATCACGGTCAGCCCCGGCGCCCATGTCGCACCGCCGCGGTGCGCGTGCATCGTCGCAGGCGTGGAAAGATGGCTGTGGTGGTCACCCAACCGCTGCAGCACGAGCCTGATCGCGGGGTAGGTGTCGGCCGTACTGCGTGCGCCCCGACGCAGCTCGTCAGCCTCGGCTCGCAGGGCGCGCCAATCCACGCGGTCGCGCATCAAGGACGAGCGCTGGATCGTCGAGAACGCGACGTGAAAGTAGACAGCAGGAACAAACATGGCGCCCCGCGCCGTCAGGGCCAGTCCGGCGAGCGAGACGACGGCGATTAGGGCTCGGCGGGCCCAGCCCCGCACCCTCATGCGTCCTCCCTCGCTATTCGGTAGGTAAGTCTACACGGCAAATGCCCGGCCTTGGCGGTGGTGCGACAGTCGTCGAGTTGCTGCGCCGAGTGCAGACACTGCGGCCTACGCTTGGGTCCGTCGTGGGAAAGCTGGTCTAGCCGGTCCCGCTCCTTTTGACTGAATCCCATTCTGTCCCCTTCCATGCTGCCTCCCGCTCTCCAGGAAAGGGGACATTTCTACTTGGCACAAGGGGGACATTCTCACGTGGCGCCGACACCCCCGGCCTCGGTTTGACCGGAGCCGGCCCCCGGTATAGCCTCGGCCTGCCGCTCGCAATCAATCGAGGTCAGCATGCCCACCGCGTCCGTCGCCCCGACCGGCCCCCCCACGATCGACTTCGCACAGTGCTTGCGGTTCGTGTTCGAGGATCCGGAGTGGATCAAGAAGATGCTGATCGGGGGCCTCTTCGCCCTGCTGTCTCCCCTGATCGTGGGTGCATTCTTCGTGGCCGGGTACTGGGCGCGTCTGGTGAAGCGGGTGGCGGCGGGCGAGCCGCGGCCGCTGCCGGACTGGGACGACTTGGGAGCGATCTTCGGTGACGGCGTGAGGATCGTGGGGCTTTACTTCATCTATACGCTGGGGGCGGGGCTCATCGTGGGCATCCCGGCCGGGGTCGGTTGCCTGGCCCTCATTTCGCTGGGCGCCGCCGCCGGTCGCTCGGAGGATGCGGGGGGGGCGGTGGCCGCCCTGGGAGGCCTGGGCTTCACGGGCATCTACGCTTTCTTTCTCCTCCTCATGCTGACCCTCGCTCTCTACCTGCCCGCCGCTTTCGTGCGCGTGGTGATCAAGGACGACTTCGGGGCGGGCTTCGCCTTTCGTGAGACGTTCCAGTTCATCAAGTCCAACCTCGGCAACTACGCCCTCTCCCTCGTGCTCCACCTCCTGGCCGGGTTTGTGGCCCAGTTCGGGGTCCTGCTCTGCTGCGTGGGCGTCTTCCCGATCGCCTTCTGGGGCTACTGCGTCCTGGGCTTTGCTCTCGGGGAAACCGTGCGCCTCAACCCCGGTTCGGTCTAGGCGCGTTTGGGCCGTTCGCACGCCCTTCTCCTTTACTCGCTGTACTTTCCGAGCCGGCTCTTCCGCCTCACCTCGCTCCCGATCTTCCTGGACGAGGCCCTGCACATCCGTTGGGCGCTGCTCATGGCCGAGGGCAAGAAGCCCTGGTGGCGACCGTGGGACTGGGGGCGCGCCCTGGGCGTCTGGCTGGACGCGCTTCTGGCGCTTCTCGCGGGGGACCCGCTCCTCATCGACCGCGGCCTCAGCGTGCTCTTCGGCGCGGTCTCGCTCTGGGCCTGCTTCGAGATCGGCCGGCGCCTCTACGGCCCCCGCGTGGGCCTGGTGTCGGCGCTCTTCTACGTCTTTTGTCCCTTTACGCTCGTATACGACCGGCTGGTCCTGGCCGACCCCCTACTCTCCACCTTCGCTGCCCTCACGCTGCTCCTGAGCCTTCAGCTGGTGGAGGCCCCGACCGTCCGGCGGGGGCTGATCCTCGGTCTGACCATGGCTCTCTTGGTCTACACCAAGGTCACGGGCGTGCCGCTGCTGGGCATTCCCCTGGCCACCGTCCTCCTCCTCCGGCCCGCGCGGGTGATGGTGCGGCCCCTCCTCGCCGCCCACGCCCTCGCCTTGGCCCTCATCGCCTACCCCCTGCTGCTGTGGGCGACGGGGAGCCAGATGGGGCTCATGGTGGGCATGGCCACCCAGAACGACTACGCCAGCTTCCGGGAGAGGCTCACCGTGAATCTGCATCTGGTCGCGGGCTGGCTCTCCCTCTACTGGACGGTGCCCCTCATCGTCCTCGGGCTGCTGGGCCTCGGGGTGTCCGCGGCGCGCCGCTACCGGCCCGGCCTCCTCCTGGCTCTTCTCGCGTTTCTTCCCATCCTGGCCTTCTCCGCCTGCCTCACGCGGGGGGTGCCGCGCTATCTGCTCTTCACCTGCGTCCCCTTCCTCGTGCTCGCCGCCTCGGCCTTCTGCTTCCTCCTCGAAGCCCTGACGGCCCGGCCGGGCCTGGGACCCCCCGCCCGCCGCGCCCTGGCCGGCCTTCTCTTCCTGCTCGCCATCGCCCCCGCGCTACGACTCGACTACGACGTCTGGACGGATCCCTCCCGGGCCTCCTTGCCCCCGCCGGACCGGGATCAGTTCATCTCCGGCTGGACCTCGGGCTACGGAGTGCGGGACACCGTGGCCTTCGTGCGCGGGGAGCTGGCCCGGCATCCGGGCGGCATTACGGTCGTGACCCACGTGACGCACACGCGCACCCTCCGCGTGACGCCGTTGCTGCTCGACCTGGAGTTCAGAAACGAGCCCCGCGTCCAACTCGAGGACTGGGACCTTGCCGATCCTTCCGCGCTGCCCGCCATCACCGCCTGGGCGGCCGCCCGCCCCACCCTTC